>DASSQU010000163.1:0-5816 GCA_035702325.1 Steroidobacteraceae bacterium | reverse complement strand
CCGGCGACAGCGTTACCTCCACGCGCACCACCGCCGCGCCGCTCGCGCCCGCCGTCGCGGGAGCGCCCCCGGAAGCGGGCGGCGGGGCCGCCCCGGGCTTGGCGAGCTTCTCGTCGATCACCCGCAGCTGCTGCTCGAGGAGCGGACGGATGTTGTCCGGAGGATTCATGGCGAGCAGTTTCGCGAAGCGCGCGCGCGCGAGCGGCAGGTCGCCGCGCCGCTCCGCGGTCGTCGCACCGAAGAACAGCGCCTTGCCCGAGTCCGGGTCGAGGGCGAGCGCCCGCTCGATGAGGCGCCCGGCGCGGCCGTCGAGCTCGCTCTCGTCGGTGAGCGCGAGCGCCTCGGCCTCGCCGGTGAGCGCCTCGGCGCTCTTTCCGCCGCTCAGCTCATCGGCCTTGCCGAACGCCCGCAGCGCGAGGTGGTACTCCTGCAGCACCACGTAGGAGTTGCCGAGCCTGAGCCACCCGTCGAGATTCTTCGGGTCGTGCTCCATCTCCCGGGCGAGGCGCCCGACCATGCGCTGCGGCGAGTCGTCGACCACCGCGCCCGGCCACGGCCAGTTGCTCCAGCTCACGTAGAGCGCCGCCGACCCGGCGACCAGCAGCGCGCCCGCGCCGAGCGCGGCCCAGGGCGCCGGCGAGGTCCCGGCTGTGCCGCGCCGCAGTAACGGGATCGCTACCGCGGCCACACCGGCCATGGTCAGCGCCGCGGCGAGCAGCACGAAGGTGAGCATCAGGGAGATCCGTCGTCGGGGAGCGGCTCGTGGTCCGCGGTCACGAGCCGGGCGCGCTTGCGCACCACGCGCCACGCGATGAGCACGCCCAGGAGCAGCAGCACTTCGGGCGCCCCCCACAGCCAGGCGTTCTTCCAGGCAAAGCGCGGGCGGAACAGGATGAAGTCACCGTAGCGCGCCACCATCCAGGCGCGCACGTCGTCGTCGGACTTCCCCGCGAGCAGCATGTCCCGCACGTCGCGCCTCAGGTCGGCCGCGAGATCCACCGGCGAGTCGGCGATGGCCTCGTTCTGGCACTGCACGCAGCGCAGCTCGTGGGTGAGGCCCTCGTAGCGCGCCTGCAGCTGCGGGGTCGGCATCTGGGTGGTGTCGATCGCCCACGCGGCGGGTGCGCGCCCCAGCGCCAGCAGCGCCCACAGCGCCAGCAGCGGAGTGCTGCGCCCGATCGCGCGCCTCATGACCGGGCCCGCGTCGGCGCCGGCAGCAGCGGCAGGATCTCGCGCGTCCAGGTCTCGCTGGTGAGCGCGCCGACGTGCTTGTAGACGATGATGCCCTGCGGGTTCACCAGGAAAGTCTCCGGCGCACCGTACACGCCCCAGTCGATCGCCACCTGCCCGGTGCGATCGACGGCGACCTCCTGGTAGGGGTTGCCGAGCTGCTGCAGCCACCCGAGCGCTTGCGCGTCGTCGTCCTTCCAGTCGAGACCGACCAGCGGCACGACGCCCGCGCGGCGCACCGTGAGCAGCATGTCGTGCTCGGCACGGCATTCGCCGCACCAGGTGCCCCACACGTTGAAGAGGTACCAGCGGCCCCTGAGATCGGCCGACCGCACCACCTGCGAGGGGTTGCCGAGGCTCGGAAGCGCGAACTGCGGCGCCGGCTTCCCGAGCAGCGGCGAGACGATCACCCCCTTCTGGGGCGAGTGCACGATGCCGATCGCCAGCACCACCGCGAGCAGCGCGAACACCACTACCGGAATGACGAAGCGGTTGATCACGCGTGCTCCGGCGCGGTCCCCCCGGGCACGGGAACCGCCGCTCTGGTGAGCCGGTAACGGCGGTCGGAGATCGCCACCGCGCCGCCCAGTGCCATGATGACCGCGGCGATCCAGATGAAGCTCACCAGCGGACGGATCTGGATGCGCACGCTCCAGCGCCCGGCGCCGAGGTCGTCCCCGAGTGCGACCAGGATGTTGTTGCCGCGGCTGTAGTGGATGGCGGTGTCCGTGGTCACCTGGTGCTGCACCCAGTACTGGCGCTTCTGGGGCTTGAGCACCGCAACGGCTGAGCCGTCGCGCGTCACGACCAGCGTACCCCCCACCCCGTCATAGTTCGGACCCTCGATCGGGCGGACCCCGTCGAACCGGAACTGGTAGCCGCCGACGCTCGCGCTGCCGCCCGGAGCCATGGCGACGTCCTTCTCGTTGGTGAAGGACTGCACCGTGGTGAGCGCGATCACCGCGATCGCGAGCCCCGTGTGCGCGATCGTCATGCCGACGACCGCGCGCGGCAACGACAGCCGGCGGCGCAGGCGGTCCACCGGGTCGACGAGCGAGGAGAGGATGATCCACAGCCCGAGCGTCGCGCCGACCGGCGTCAGCAGCTGCCCGTGGGAATAGATCCCGTACACGAGTCCCCAGGCGAGCGCCGCGGCGCCGACCAGCGTGTACAGCAGCGTGCGCTGCTGGGTTGCGAGCCGCCCGCGCTTCCAGCCCGCGTGGATGCCGATCGACAGCAGCGCGAGCAGCGGCAGCATGGAGAGCATGAAGGTCGGATTGAAGAAGGGCGGTCCCACCGAGACGGTGCCGAGCTTGAGCGCCCCTGAGATGAGCGGCGCCAGCGTGCCCGCGAACACCGTGGCGGCGGCGATCACCAGCAGCACGTTGTTGAAGAGCAGGAACGACTCGCGCGCGCCGAGCTCGAAGCCGGCCGGGGATTTCAGCAGCGGCGCGCGCCACGCGTACAGACTGAGCGCCCCGCCGATCATCACGATGAGGAACGAGAGGATGAAGACGCCGCGGCTCGGATCGGCGGCGAAGGAATGCACCGACACCAGCACGCCGGAGCGCACCAGGAAGGTACCGAGCAGGCTGAGCGAGAAGGCGAGCACCGAGAGCAGCAGCGTCCAGCTCTTGAACAGCCCGCGCTTGTCGGTGACGGCGAGTGAATGGATGAGCGCCGTGCCCACCAGCCACGGCATGAAGGACGCGCACTCGACCGGATCCCAGAACCAGAACCCGCCCCAGCCGAGCTCGTAATACGCCCAGAAGCTGCCCATGGCGATGCCGCAGGTGAGGAACGACCAGGCCGCCGTGACCCACGGCCTCGTCCAGCGCGCCCAGTTCTGATCCATGCGCCCCTCGAGCATCGCGCCGCAGGCGAAGGCGAAGGCGACCGCGAAGCCGACGTAACCGGTATAGAGCACCGGCGGGTGTCCGGCGAGTCCCGGGTCCTGCAGGATCGGGTTGAGATCGCGCCCGTCGAGCGCCGGCGGATCGAGGCGCACGAAGGGATTGGAGGTGGCGAGCGTGAACAGCAGAAAGCCGAAGCTGATCACCCCCAGCACCCCGAGCACCCGCGCCGCGAACAGGCGCGGCAGGCCCTTGGCGTAGAACGCAACCGCCACCGTCCACAGCGCGAGCAGCATGATCCACAGCAGCAGCGATCCCTCGTGCGCGCCCCACAGCGCGGCCACCCGGTAGAACAGCGGCAGCGCGGAGTTGGAATTCTCCGCCACGTAGGCGACCGAGAAGTCATCGCGCACGAACGACGAGATCAGGCAGCCGACCGCGGTGGCCACCATCACCGCCTGGCCCGCCACCGCCGGCGACACGGCCGCTACCCAGCGCTCGCGGCGCAGCATCGGTCCGGCGATGCCGAAGAAAGCCTGCAGCGCCGCGAGCAGCAGCGCGAGGATCAGTGAAAAGTGGCCGAGTTCGGGCAGCATGTCAGCTTCCTGTGGCGGGGTTGGATGCCGCGGGCGGCGCCGGCGGCGCGGTCACGCCGGCGGGCGCCGCGGCGGGGGTCACCATGTCCTCCCGCGACTCGCCGTGGCGCTTCAGCGACTCGGCGACCGCGGGCGGCATGTACTTCTCGTCGTGCTTGGCGAGCACCTCGTCGGCGACGAAGGTGCCGTCATGCATGCGGCCGTGCGCAACCACCCCCGCGCCTTCGCGGAACAGGTCCGGCAGCACGCCGGTGTAGGTGACCGGAACTTCGTGCTTGAAGTCGGTAACCATGAAGTGCACCTCGAGGCTCCCCGGCTCGCGCCGCAGGCTCCCCTTGGTCACCATGCCGCCGAGGCGGAAGCCTTCGCCGGCCGGAACGCGCCCGGCGGTGACCTGGCTCGGATCGAAGAAGAAGGTGACGTTCTGGCGGAAGGCGCTCAGCGCCAGCGCGCCGGCGATCGCCACTCCGGCGACGATGCCGATCACCAGTGCCATGCGACGCCGCCGCGGACTCATGGCTGCTCGGCGCGCATGGCGAGGCGCTGCCGCGCCTCCGCACGCGAGCGCGCCAGCGCGCGGCGCGCCCAGAAGACATTGAGGAACACCACGGCGAAGGTGACGGCGTACGCCGGCCACACGAAGGCGGCGTAGCCGCCCATGTCGAAGAACGCCTTCACGTCTTCAGCACCTCCTGGATCCAGCTGGCCGCGCGCTCGCGGCTCAACACCTCGCCGCGCAGGCGCACCAGCAGCAGCGCCGCGAAATACAGCGTGAACCCTGCCAGCATCAGCAGCAGCGGCACCAGCATGGCGGGCGGCATGGCCGGCTTGCCGAGCTGCATGACCGAGGGCGCCTGATGGAGCGAGTTCCACCAGGTCACCGAGTAGTGGATGATCGGGACGTTGACGACACCGGCTACCGCCAGCAGCCCGCTGGCACGGTCGGCGCGCTGCGTATCCTCGAGCCCGGCCCGCAACCCCATGTAGCCCAGATACAGAAAGAGAAGGATAAGTTCCGAAGTCAGCCGTGGATCCCATTCCCAGTAGGTTCCCCACATCGGCTCGCCCCACAGGGCTCCGGTCACCAGGGCGGCGAAGGTGAACGAGGCGCCGATCGGCGCGCAGGCGGCCGCGACAGCGTGTCCCACCTTGATCCGCCACACGAGCCCGACGGCGGCGGCGAACGCCATGGTCATATACACCATGAGCGACATCCACGCACTAGGGGCGTGCACATAAATGATGCGAAACCCGTCACCCTGCTGATAGTCGGGCGGCGCGAGCACCAGTCCGCCCCACAGCCCCGCCGCGATCAGCAGCGCCGCCGGCCACGCGAACCAGGGCGTGAGCCGCGCCGCGAGCGCGTACACGTGCGGAGGCGAGCCGAGGCGGTGAAACCAGGTCCAGGTCATGTTAGGTCCCGTGACTCCCTACTCCAGACTGATGCGCACCGCCGCCGCCGCGGCGAGCGGCGCCAGCGTCACGCCGAGCACAGCCAGCGCCGCGAGCAGCTCGAGCGGCGCCAGCAGCGAGGCGCCGTTGATCGCGAGCTCGGTGGCACGCGCGCCGAAGATCAGCACCGGCAGCGACAGCGGCAGCGTGAGCAGCGACAGCAGCGCCCCACTGCGCTTGATGCCGAGCGTGAGCGCCGCACCGATCGAGCCGATGAGACTCAAGGCTACGCTCCCCACGGTCACCGACGCCACGATCCCGGGCAACGCGCGCGCCGGTGCGCCGAGCGACAGCGCCGCGAGCGGCGCCATCAGCGCGAGCGGCACCCCGGTGAGCAGCCAATGCGCCGCGGTCTTGGCGAACATCAGCCAGGTGAGCGATTGCCCTGACAGCGCGTACTGCTCGAGAGTTCCGTCGTAGGCATCGTCGCGAAACAGGAACTCGAGCGCGAGCAGCGATGCGAGTAGCGCCGCGACCCACAGCACCCCCGGAGCGACCGCCCGCAGGCGCGTGAGCTCAGGCGTGATCGCGAGCGGGAAGAGCATGGTCACCATGGCAAAGAACGCGAGCGGCTGAATGAGCTGGCTGCGCTTGCGGAATGCCAGTGTCAGATCCCGCCGCAGCGCCAGCCGGGCGGCGCGCAGCGCCGCACCGGCATCCGCCCCGAGCGTCGTCGCGGCCGCCG
>DASSQU010000162.1:0-3688 GCA_035702325.1 Steroidobacteraceae bacterium | reverse complement strand
AAGCGCCCGAGGCGGTCGACGGTGTGACTGCGCCCGGTGGACACCACCCGGATCTTGTCGCCGCTGCGCACGCTGCCGTTCATCACCCGCACCAGCGACACCACGCCGACGTAATTGTCGAACCACGAGTCGATGATCAGCGCCTGCAGCGGCGCCGCGCCGTCGCCGCGCGGCGCCGGGATGCGCCGGATGATCACCTCGAGGAGCTCGGCGACGCCCTCGCCGGTCTTGGCGCTCACCCGCGCGGCGTGCTGCGCCTCGATGCCGATGATCTCCTCGATCTCGCGCTCGACGCGCGCCACGTCGGCCGACGGCAGGTCGATCTTGTTGATGACCGGCAGCACCTCCAGGCCCTGCTCGATCGCGGTGTAGCAGTTGGCGACGCTCTGCGCCTCGACGCCCTGGGAGGCGTCCACGACCAGCAGCGCCCCGTCGCACGCGGCCAGCGAGCGCGATACCTCGTAGGAGAAGTCCACGTGCCCGGGCGTGTCGATCATGTTGAGCTGGTAGCGCTCGCCGTCCCGGGCCTGGTAGTGCAGCGTGACGCTCTGGGCCTTGATGGTGATCCCGCGCTCGCGCTCGAGATCCATCGAGTCGAGCACCTGCTCCTGCATCTCGCGCTCCGCCAGCCCGCCGCACAGCTGGATCAACCGATCGGCGAGCGTCGATTTGCCGTGATCTACGTGCGCGATGATGGAGAAGTTACGTATGTGCCGCATGAACTGG
The DNA here is from genome assembly GCA_035702325.1 of Steroidobacteraceae bacterium. Lineage (GTDB taxonomy): Bacteria > Pseudomonadota > Gammaproteobacteria > Steroidobacterales > Steroidobacteraceae > 13-2-20CM-66-19. Next base: position 2,962 of record DASSQU010000162.1, on the reverse strand, counting down.
AATGACCGCTGCGTGCCGCGGATCGCTCGCCATCTAAGCGGCGGGCGGATTATAGGGAAGTTTGGGCCGTCAGGCGCGCTGAGCGGCCGGGACCGCCCGCAGCAGTCGGGCGAGCTCGGTTGGATCCAGGCGGTGGCGGCATACCACCGTGCCGCCGAGCAGCAGTACCGGAACGTCCAGGCCGTGGCGGCGGCGCAGCAGCGCATCGCTGTCGACGTCGACGACCTCGAGCGGCGGCAGGGCGAGCGTTCGCCCGAGCAGCGCGAGCTCGTGCAGCATCTGCTCGCACAGCTCGCAGTCGCGCCGCCCGACGAGCGTCAGCGACCGATCCGGGGCCGGACTCACGGGTGGCGCGACCCGAGTGCGGTGGGGGTCTGCGCCTTCACCTGCGAGGCGATGAAACGCACCGTGGCGGGCGGGACCTCGCCGACCGCCGTGACCTTGTGACCGTCGACCACGGTGGAGAACGCCGACGAGGAGCCGACACGCGCCGACTGCACCACCGGCGCCTGATCGGCCCCGCCCGGATCCGGGCGGGATTCGACGAACACCGATACCGAGGCAAGCCCGTCGCTGAACACCAGGTGATCGACCGGGTCGCTCGCCCCGGGGAGCATCTGCGCCTGGCGCGTCATCATGCGGAAACCCGGTGGCAGCTTGAGCGCGTTCCACACCTGCGGGCTGGGCGCCGCGGGCAGCGCCGCGTCGCTGCGCAGCCACTCGAAGCCCGCGGTGGACACCTCGGGGCGGAACGCGGAGTCGGGTATGCGCGCCGGCAGCGCCAGGCTGGCGAACACGATCTGCTCGATGACCCGGCCGTGCGCATCGCACAGCTGGGTCTTCAGCGGCATGGCGGTGGCATCGTCGATCCACAGCCGGTAGCCGTAGCGGAACTCGTCGCGTGGCGCCACCGTGATCACGTGCGTGTCGTGCCGGTTGAGGCGGGTGCGAGCGGTCTCGCTGATGTCGTACAGACCCGCGCTCTGGTTGTCGACCTCCGGAAAGCCCACCAGCGGCTCCTGCGGCGCGCGCTGCTCGACCACCACCAGGCGCTTGTCGGGCAGGTAACAGGTCAGGTTCGAGCCGCTGCGGATGAACTCGCGCCCCGAGCCGTCGAGCGACACCAGCCGCTCGGCCACGCGCCCGTCGCGTACCCGGTGAATGATGCGCAGCATCTCCACCGTGCCGGCGTGCCAGTGCGAGAAGGTGCCGTCGTAGTTGCGCGTGGTGAGCGCGCGGTTCATGCGCGCCAGCCAGTCGGCGGGATCGTCGGCGGCGAGCGCGGTGGCGGCCGCCCCGGCGGCCACCCAGGCGAGCAGCAGGGCCGGCAGGCGCTCGCTACTGCGGGTTGCCCGGGGCATCGCGCTGCGGATCGTCGAGCGGCTCCGCGGCGGCGGCCACGACGCCGACGCCGGCGGTCTCGCCCGTCATGAACGCCGACAGCAGGTTGCGCCGCGCGAGCGGCGAGGAGAACATGCTGTGCGCCACGACATAATTCGCCAGCTCCGTGCTCGGCACGATCGCCACCGGGCCGCGCGGCGCCGGCGGCACCAGGTAGCTGTCGGCGGCAGGCGTGAGGCTCGCGGCAGCGGGCGCAACGGACGGCGCGGCCACGCGGCTCGCCGGCGCGCGCAGCGTACTCGCCGCGAGCGGCACGCTCGCCGCGAGCGGCGCACTCGCTGCGAGCGGCGCCTCGGCGGGCAGGCCCTGCGCGCGCAGCCACAGGATCGATACTGCCGCCACCGAGGCGGCCACGGCCGCCCCGGCGAGCGGACGCCACCAGCGCGTCGCGTGCCGGGCGCCCGCCAGGTGTGTGGCGAGCTCGGGCTCTGCGCGGACCTGTGCGCTGACCCGTCCGGCGACGTGGGCGTTCAGGCGCACGCCGCGCTCGGCGCGGATCGCGGCGCCGATCACCGCGTAGCGCCCCCAGCGCGACTTGAGCTCGCCGTCACGCGACAGGCGCCGGGCGAGCAGCTCGCACTCCCCGGGCGGCAGCTCGTCGTCGAACATGGCGGACAACTGGCTATCGAGCTCCTCGTTCATCCCAGCTCCTCGGCACGGCCCAGGCCGCCCTCGAACACTTCGCGCAGCCGCCGGTCGATCGCCTCGCGGGCCCGGAAGATGCGCGAGCGCACCGTACCCACCGGGCAGGCCATGGCCGCCGCGATCTCCTCGTAGGAAAGGCCCTCGAGCTCGCGCAGCACGATCGCGGTACGCAGGTCCTCGGGAAGCGCGTCGATGGCGGCGTTGACGGTCGAGCGGATCTCGTCCGTCAGCACCAGGCCCTCGGGGGTCTCGGAATCCTTCAGGCGGCTCTGGACGTCGTAGGACTCGTCGCTGCTGCGATCGAGATCGTATTCGATGGGGCTGCGGTCGCGGGAAACCACGGCGTTCTTCGCGGTGTTGATCGCTATGCGGTACAGCCAGGTATAGAAGGCGCTGTCGCCGCGAAACTGCGGCAGGGCGCGGTAAGCCTTGATGAAAGCCTCCTGGGCAATGTCCTCGGCCTCGGCTGGATTGCGCACGTAGCGCATGACCAGCTTGACAAGCTTGTGCTGGTATTTGAGAACCAGCGCATCAAATGCCCCCTTGTCTCCGCGCTGTACGCGGCGCACCAGGCTGAGATCGCTCGCGTCGGCGCTCATGCCCACTCTCCGGCCCCGCTCGGGGCCCGGCGCGCCGTGCGCTGGATAGACTGTGAGCTCTGACAAAAGTTCAGCATGTGTTCAGCGGCGAGCGAGGTAGCTGCCCTCAGGATAGCCCCGCCCCGTCCCCCGGGCGACATAAGGCGCGGATACGCCCCGTCAGGGGCCTCAATTCGGGCTCGCTGGGGGTTTCTCCGCCCAGCAGGTAGTCCACCAGCACCGGATCGGGCAGGTCGAGGAGGCGCTCGAACCGCCGCCGCTCGTCGGGCAAAGCCCGGGGGAGCGCCTCGCGCGCGAAGCGCTCGAGCATGGCGTCG
>DASSQU010000161.1:0-2142 GCA_035702325.1 Steroidobacteraceae bacterium | reverse complement strand
CGTCGCGGCTCTTCGGCTTGAAATCGTACGGGCCGTTGCGCAGCGAGATCCGCCCCCAGTGATTGGTACGGCCGCCGAGCATGCGCGCCCGCCACCACTCGAAGCGGCCGGCGCGCTCCTCGGTGGCGCGCACGTACGGCTCGCCGGGCACCTGCCAGCCGCCGTCGACGGTGGCATCGTAGAAGCCGAAGGGCTTGTGTGGCGTGCCGACGGCTGCGAGTGGCGCCAGATCCGGCGTCTGGAACATCGCGGTCTCGGTTTGCGGGGAGTAGCGGCGCCCCGCTTCCAGCATCAGGACCCTGGCGCCCTCGAGCGTGAGTGTGTATGCCGACTGCCCGCCGCCGGCGCCCGAGCCCACGACGATTGCGTCGTAGGAGCTCTGCTGCGATTTCGGCGTCACGAAGCTCATGGCCGCTGCCGCACCCGCGCCGCAGCTCAGGACCGGTAGGCTTCGCGCCCGATGCCCTGCACCGCCAGCCCCTCGGCGGCGAGCACCTCGTGCTGGAGCGCATACATCGCCGCCGCCGCCTCGTCGATCGCGCGTGTGAAGGCGAGCGAGCCGGCCAGTATCGGCGCGAGCCGTGCCTTGTCCTGGATGCGGGCCCTGGGGTATTCGTGCTCGACCACCAGGAAGGTCCTGGCCGGGTCGAGGTCGAGGAGCTCGCGCGCGGCGAGCTGGTGATCGAGCCAGTCGACCGAGCGGTTCTGCAGGTAGGCGAGCGGATCGTGACGCGCGGTGCCCGGCAGCTCGTGCTCGGCGAGCACCGTCTGCTTCTTCCACGCATGCTGGCGCGCGGCCGGGTCGCTGCTCGGCTGCTCGCCGCACCAGTCCCCGCGCTGCATCGTCTGCCCTCCGTAGCCCCAGCCCGACACACCGCGGGAGTCGATGACCTGCCCTTTGACGTGAAATCCGCCGATCAGGAAATTGTACCCGCTGTCCTTGAGATACTGGAACACCGAGCGCGAGTCCTGTCCCATGAGGATCGCATGCGAGGGATCGTAGTGGATGCGGAACTGGCCGCCCACGCCGTGCCGCTCGCAGATCCGGTGCAGCGCGATCCATGGGCCCGGCGCGTAGGCGATGTTGTTGTGCCAGGTGTCGCCGATGGTCCACCCCGGCATGGGACACTGCTCGACGCGAAAGACGAGTCCCCGCGCCTTGGCTTCCTTGAGCAGCGGCACGAACAGCTGCTCGAACATCACCAGATTCGCGTCCATGCTCAGGGCGGGATTGCGCCCGACGAAGCCGGTGACGGCGTCAGCACCGAGGAGCACCGCCGCGTCGAAGACGCGCAGCATCAGCGCGTGCTTGCGGCGGCGCGCCGACTCGTCCGCCGCCAGCATATTGTCGAAGTAGGCGAGATCGGAAAGACCCACGCCGGTCGCGCGCATGGCGCGCAGCACCCGCGCGGCTCGCTCGCCATCGAAGGGTCGGCGCAGATCGAGAGTGTTCGCGACCGGGTCGAGGAGCGCCGCCGCGGGCAGGTCGGTCTCGCTCGGGTGCAGCGCCGCCGCAAGCTCGATGTTCGGGCTGCCGATCTCGCGGGCAAACTCCAGCCACTCCTCGATGGCGACATCCGGGTCGGCATCGCGCCGCTCGCGCGGGGTGAGCTCCTGCAGCGCCGCGGTGAGGATGCTGAGGCGCATCGGTTTCGGCCGGAACTTCCCCGGCCGCGGCCCCGGCTCCGGCGACCTGTCGCGCTCGCTCATGCCGGCGTACTCATGCTGGCGTGCTCCGCGCATACTCGACCGTTTCGTTACGGAAGCTCGCGGCGAACAGCACGAACACCAGCGCCGCGAACGCGGCCGGGTAGAGCCAGATCGCCTGCCAGTCGTGCGAAGCGCCGACGGCGTAGCGGTCGTCGATGAAGCCCGCGGTCGAGAACCCGGCGAGCATGCCGACGCCGTAGGTTGCGAGCGTGATGAGTCCCTGCGCCGCCGCCTTGTGCCGCGCGCCCGCCTTGGAATCGGTGTAGATCTGTCCCGCGACGAAGAAGAAGTCGTAGCACACGCCGTGCAGCGCGATCCCGAGGATCAGCATGAAAGCGAGCGCCGCTGCGTCACCGAAGGCAAACAGCAGATAGCGGCAGGCCCAGGCCAGCATGCCGGCGAGCAGCGTCGCCTTCATGCCGAAGCGCTTGA
>DASSQU010000160.1:0-4149 GCA_035702325.1 Steroidobacteraceae bacterium | reverse complement strand
CTCGATCCTGGCCGGCCGCTGCTCGATGCCGCGCGACCGCTCCTCGAGCGGGTGCTGATCCGTGCTGCGCTCCGGCGCACCCACGGCCACCGCCAGGAGGCGGCACGGCTGCTCGGCTGGGGACGCAACACGCTCACCCGCAAGCTGAAAGAGCTCGGCATGAGCGGCGAGGCGGGCGACTAGTCGCGCGCACGAGTCGCTGAGGCTTTGCGCCGGCCGCGACCGGCGGCGGAGGACGGGGATGTCGGACTTCGGCGATCTCGGGCACGTCACCTTCCTCGGCAACAGCCTCGCTGCGTGGGCGCTCGCGCTCGCGATCTTCCTCGTCACCCTGACGGTGCTGCCGCTCGTCCGGCGCTTCCTCAGCGCGCGCCGCCGCCGTCTCGGACCCGGCGGACCGGCGCAGGTGCTGTCGGCGATGGAGTTCGCGGCGCTGCTCGCCGAGCGCACCAACCGGCTGTTCCTCTGGGCGATCGCGGTGTGGCTCGGCTCGCGCGACCTGCTGCTCCCGCCGCGCATCGAGCGCTGGCTCACCGTGGCGCTGGTGCTGCTGTTCTGGATGCAGGTGGCGCTGTGGGGCATGGCGGCGGTGCGCTACGCGATCGAGCTGCGGCGCGCCCGCAGCGGCGGTCCCGACACACTGCTCAGCGGCTCGCTCGAGGTCATCCTGTTCGTCGCCGGGCTCGTGATCTGGACCTTCGCCCTGCTGCTCGCGCTCGACAACCTCGGCGTGCAGATCAAGCCGCTGCTCGCGGGCCTGGGGATCGGCGGCATCGCGCTCGCGCTCGCCGTGCAGACGGTGCTCGCCGACCTGCTCGCCTCGCTCTCGATCGCGCTCGACCGGCCCTTCGGGGTGGGCGATTTCCTCGCGCTCGACGACTACCAGGGCACGGTTGAGCACATCGGCGTAAAGAGCACGCGGCTGCGCAGCCTCTCCGGCGAGCAGATCGTCATCGCCAATGGCGACATCGTGAAGGCGCGGCTGCGCAACTACGGCCGCATGCGCGAGCGGCGCGTGCTGTTCCAGCTGGGGGTCGACTACGGCACGCCGGTGGCGACGCTGGCGGCGATTCCGCGCGCGGTGCGCGAGATCATCGAGGCGACCCCCGACACCCGCTTCGAGCGCTGCCACCTGCTCACCTACGGCGCGAACGCGCTGCAGTTCGAAGTGGTCTACTACCTCACCAACCCTGACTACGCCGCCTACGTCGAGGCGCAGCAGCGCATCAACCTGCGCATTCTCGAGCGCTTCAGCGTCATGGAGGTGAATCTCGCCGCCGCGCAGCCGACCGCGGTGCGCCTCGCGGGCCCGCTGCCCGATCGCGCCGGGCCCGGCGGCCAGCAGCGCCTGCTCTAGGCAGGCGGCCTCAGCCGCCGCCGAGCCGCCCGCGCAGCAGCGCCGCGAATTCCTCGTACGGCAGCGCCCCGGCGACGCGTTCCCCGGTGAGCACCCCGTTCGCGGCAGTGCCGATGATGAAGCTCGGCGTGCCCGAGAGCCCGAGCGCGTCCGCTTCCTCGAGGTTGCGGGTAATGACGGCGGCGTACCTGTGCGAGGCGAGGCAGGCGTCGAAGCGCTTGAGGTCGAGGTTCAGCCGGCGCGCGTCGCGCTCGAAGCCGCTGCTCGAGAGGTCCGCCGCGCGCACCAGCAACGCAGCGTGCATCGGCCAGAACTGCCCCTGCTCGCCGGCGCAGTGGGCGGCCTCGGCGGCCGGCTGCGCCGAGGCGTGAAAGGGAAGCGGCAGGTCGCGCACGATGTAGCGCACCCTGCCGGTGTCGATGTAGTGGCGCTTGAGCTGCGGGAAGGTCTCGATCTGAAAACGCCGGCAGTAGGGGCACTGGTAGTCGGTGAACTCGACCACGGTGAGCGGTGCGTCGGCGCGCCCGAGGGAGGGTTCGTCGCCAGCCAGGCGCAGCTGCACGGATTGCGGCCTGGGGTCGGCGACCGCGCTCGGCGCGAGCGCGACGGCGGCAGTCCCGAGGAGCGCCGCGCCGAGCGCGGCGCGGCAAGCTCGACTCACGCGGCGCGGCGGCATCGGTGGCTCTCCTGCGCGCGACCCGCGCTAGTAGCGCGGGCGCTCGCCCTCGTGCCCCGGCTTCTCCTCCTGCTTCTGCTCGGGGCGCGGTTGCGGACGCTGGGGGCGATAGACCGGACCCACCGCCTTGGCTGCGGTGACGCCGCGATCGAGGAACGCGCCCGGATGAGGAGTGGCCGCGACCGGCGGACGTCCCTCGTTGCAGGCGGCGTTCTGTGAGGGGTAGCCGAGCGCGGCCGCATGGTGCGCGGCCTGACCCTGTGTCGGTGCGTAGCGCACCTCGCGGGTAAGCGCCGCCTGGGGCGCATTCGGCCGCATGCGCGCGCCCGGTGGTCCGGTGTAGCTCGCGCGTGCCTCGCTGGTGTTGGTGACGCCGAGGCTGTTGACGACCGTCTCGCGATACACGTTGTGGATATTGGTCACGTTCACGTTGCTGACCGCGGTGTTGTACTGGAAGCGGTGGTCCCAGCGCCCGCCGCGGTACCCGTCACCGTCGTAGCCGCCGCCGTAATTGAGGCCGCTATAGTAGCCGACGCGGGGGCGCCGCCGCGAGCGGCTCGGCCTGCCCCAGCGGCTGGTAGGTGGTGACCACGCAACCGCCGCGCAGCGCCCCGCGGCGCGTCAGCCCGAGACCGCGCAGTCCTGCACTTCGCGCCCGGTGTGCAGCGTACCGACGAGCTGTGTCACGTTCGCGATTCCCTGCTCGCGCAGGTACTCGGCGAGACCCTCGTTGATACGCCTGCAGACCATCGGGTCGTAGAACAGTGCCGTGCCGACCCCGACTGCGGTGGCCCCGGCGATGATGAACTCGAGCGCATCGGCGACACTCCCGATGCCGCCCTGGCCGATGATCGGCACCTTGTGCGGACGGGCCACTTCGTACACCTGGTGTACCTTGAGGAGCGCGATCGGCTTGATCGCCGGCCCCGAGAGTCCGCCCTGCACGTTGCCGATCACCGGGCGGCGCGTCCGGACGTCGACCGCCATGCCCATGACGGTGTTGATCACGGCAAGCGCATCCGAGCCCGCCTCGATGCAGCGGCGGGCGTTCTCGCGGATGTCCGTCTGGTTGGGCGAGAGCTTGGTGATCAGCGGCTTGGCGGTCACGGCGCGGCAGGCGGCCACCACCCGCGCCGACATCTCCGGGTAGTTGCCGAAGGCGACGCCGCCCTCCTTCACGTTGGGGCACGAGATGTTGATCTCGATGGCATCGATCGGCGACTGGTCGAAGCGGCGCGTCACCTCGACGTACTCCTCGAGCGTCGAGCCGCAGGCGTTGGCGATGAAGCGCGTCTCGCCGAAGTCGAGCTGCGGCAGGATGTCGCGCACCACGCTCTCGACGCCGGGGTTCTGCAGCCCGATCGCATTCAGCATGCCCGCCGGGGTCTCGTAGACGCGGTGCGGCGGATTGCCGAGGCGCGGCTTGCCGGTGGTGCCCTTGAGCACGATGGCGCCCGCGTCGCGGTTGGAGAAGCCCTCGATGCGGGTGTACTCCTCGCCGAAGCCGACGCAACCCGAGAGCAGCACGACCGGCGAGGCGAAGTCGAGGCCGCAGAAGCGCAGCCGCAGAGCCTCCGCGTCAGGCGCGGCGGCCGCCCGGGCAGTGCCGCCCGGCGCGGCTCCTGGTGTGGCCCTCCGCATGACGCGCATTATCGCACACCTCAAGCCCAGGCCCCGCCGGAGCCATGTTCCACGTCGTGCTCTTTCAGCCGGAAATCCCGCCCAACACCGGAAACATCATCCGCCTGTGCGCCAACACCGGCTGCACGCTGCACCTGGTGAGGCCGCTCGGATTCGAGCTCACGGGCAAGGCCGTACGCCGTGCCGGGCTCGACTACCAGGAGCTCGCCGCGGTGCGGGTACACGCCGACTTCGCCGTCTGCCTCGAGGTGCTCGCGGAGGCGCGTCTCTTCAGCGTCGAGACCGGCAGCGCGCGAACCTACAGCGAAGCGGCCTTTGCCGCGGGCGATGCACTGCTATTCGGCCCGGAAACGCGCGGTCTGCCACCGCGCGTGCTCGGGCGCGTGCCGCTGGAGCGGCAGCTCGCCATCCCGATGCGGGCCGGCAACCGCAGCCTCAATCTCTCCAACGCCGTGGCGCTGGTGGTCTACGAGGC
>DASSQU010000159.1:0-2665 GCA_035702325.1 Steroidobacteraceae bacterium | reverse complement strand
TCCCTGCCGTGCAGCGCCGCGCTGCGCGCGAAGCTGTCGCGCAGCTGCGCCGCGCCGAAGGCGCTGTTGAACTGCGGCGCAGCGGGATAGGAGGTATAGCGTGGCCCGGGCCGATCGTAGCGGCGCAGCAAGTCTGCATCGAAGGCGACGCTGTTCACGCTGCCGCCGGACGCCGGTAAAGAACCGCTGCGGGCGGCACCTCAGCGTGCGCCGCCCGCAGCAAACGCGCCAACCTCACGTCTACTGGACCTTGATTGTCGTTGGCCGTGTCGCTTCGGCCCTGGTCTTTGGGACGTGAATCGTCAGCACTCCGTCCTTGGATTCGGCGCTGATCGCATCGGTATTGATCGCATCCGGGAGCGCGAAGCTGCGCGAGAAGCTGCCGTAGAAGCTCTCGATCTTGTGGTACTTCTCGTCCTTCCGCTCTTCCTTCTGCTGACGCTCGCCGCTCACTGTCAGCAAGCCGTCCTCGAAAGTGACCTTGACGTCGTCCTTCTTGACGCCGGGCAGCGAGGCGCGGATGAGAAACTCCTCGCCGGTCTCGCTGATATCGGCCGTCGGCGCCCAGCCGAGGTCGGAATCGCCGTTGCCCGCCAACCGCGGCCAGCGGCCGAACGTGGCCGGGAAACGCGTGAACATGTCTTCCATTGCGCTGAAGGGTTCCCAACGGATGAGGCTCATGACTTCCCTCCTTACTTTGTGCCCTTGACTCCGGGGCGAAATGCTAGTCAAGCGGTGCACGACCGACCATTCGGATCAGTGCGTATTTGCTCCGCATCCCCTCCGGGCTCGCTCTGCGCGGGCTCGCTCGCAACCGCAATCGAGTTCACGACGCACACCACGCCCTTCAGGTCGCGTACGGCTCGCACCGCCACGTCGCGCTGCTGCTCCGCATCGACGGTGCCCTCGAGCGTCACGATGCCCTGGCGCACCACCGGGCGGATCCGCGCGCAGCAGCGGGGCACGCTGCGCCTGATGGCGGCGAGCGCGGCTCGCGCGATCTCCGGATCCGAGGTCCCGGCGGCCGCCGCCTGTACCTGGATGTCGTTGGCGACCGCCGCGACGCCCGGCACGCGCTTGGCGGCATCCTCGGCCGCGTACTTGTCGAGCAGGTGGCGCGCGTAGCCGGTGAGAGTCACCGCACCGTCGGTTACCTTGACCGCGATATCCGTCTCGTCGAGGTCGGGGCAGCAATAGAGTTCCGCCTCCACGTGCTGCCGGATGTCCCCGTCTGGTCTGTTGCACATTTACGCGTACTCCGGACCTGGCTTGCGGGCGCGTCCCGCCCTGCCTGCCAGTATCGACACCGGTGCGCCCGGGCCAATACGGAGAAGTGGGACGTTTGCTGCGGCACCTACCTATGGGCGCGGCGGCTGGGCCGCCCGGGAGAGCCTGAGAGAGCCCGAAAACGCGAGCGGCGTCGCACATTCGGGCGGGCGCCATTGAAATTCAGGCCCTCAGGCGCCACCTGCCGGGCCTGTGCGCTATCATCTCGCCGGGTTTCCGGAATGAGTCTCGTGTCCAGTCGCCAACCGATCTGCGTCGCGGCACGCCTGCAGAGCCGCCGCCGCTTTCTCGCCGCCTTCGGCGGCGTGTGCGGCACGGTGGCCTCCTTCGCGGCCGCACCGGCGCTGGCGGCGAGCCGCGCCGCGCGCTCCGTGAGCTTCGTCCACACGCACACCGGCGAAACCCTGCGCGCGGTGTATTTCCGCGACGGCTGCTACCAGGCCGATTGCCTGGCACGGGTCGATTATCTGCTGCGCGACTTCCGCACCGGCGACGTGCACCCGATCGATCCCGCCCTGCTCGACATCCTGTTCAATCTGCAGGCGCTCGCGAATCGCGACGAGCCCTTCGAGATCATCTCCGGTTACCGCTCGCCGGCCACCAACGCCATGCTGCATCGCCGCTCCGAAGGCGTGGCGGTGCACAGCATGCACCTCGAGGGTCGGGCCATCGACGTGCGCCTCGGTGGTTTCCCGACGCACCAGCTGGCCGCACACGCGCGCACCCTCGGGCGTGGCGGCGTCGGCTTCTACGCGAGCTCCGATTTCACCCACCTCGACACGGGGCGCGTGCGTTTCTGGTGATCAGCGCCGGGTCGTGACCGGCGGCAGCCCGAGCAGCCCCTGGAGCCGCCGGTCGTAGCCGTAGATGTCGTTGAAGAAATGCACCGCGCCGTCCTCGCTGGCGATCGCGGTTCCATAGAGGATCAGCACGTGCACCGGCTGTGCGAGCGTCACGCGCGCGGTGGCTGTGCCGTTCATCGCCGCGAGAACCCGGGCGGCCGTCCACTCGCCGGGCGTTCCGCGCAGCACGTCGACCGCGAGCGCCACCGGGTCGCTGACCCGGATGCAACCGTGGCTGAAGGCGCGGCGGGCTTCCGCAAACAAGTGCTGCGCCGGAGTGGAATGCAGATAGACGTCGTAGGAGTTGGGCAGCACGAACTTGATGAGCCCCAGGGCATTGTCGGGTCCCGGACGCTGGCGCAATCGCAGCCGGCCGGCGGCGAGCGCGCTCAGGTTCTCCGGACTCGCCGGCAGCGGTGCGGCGTCCCCGCCGCTGCCCACCAGCTCCATGTTCTGACTCTGCAGATAGTGCGGACGCTCCGCGAGCAGCGGCAGGATCTCGGCGCGCAGGATGTTCGGCGGCACATCCCAGTAGG
>DASSQU010000158.1:0-2364 GCA_035702325.1 Steroidobacteraceae bacterium | reverse complement strand
CTCCCATGCAGGCCCTCACCGAGTTCGCGCCGCTCGCGGCCTTCATCGCCGCTTATTTCCTGCGCGGCATGTACCTGGCCACCGCGGTGCTGATGGCGGCGATGCTGCTGCTGCTCGCGGTCGACTGGCTGCGGCTGCGGCGCATTCCGCCGCTGCACTCGCTGTCGGCGGCGCTGGTGCTGATCTTCGGCGCGGCGACGCTGGCGCTGCACGACCCGGTGTTCATTCAGTGGAAGCCGACGGTGTTCTTCTGGCTGACCAGCCTCGCCTTCCTCGCGAGCTTCTTCATCGGCGCGCGGACCCTCGCCGAACGGCTGCTCGGCAGCACGCTCGGCGAGGCCTTCGGCGAGCGGCTGCAGATCGGCCCGGCGCTGTGGTGGCGGCTGAACCTGGCGTGGGCGGCGTTCACGGCCCTGCTCGGCGCGCTCAACGTGGTGGTGCTGCGCTATGCGAGCGAGCGCGTCTGGGTGGCGCTCAAGTTCGGCGATTTCGTGCTCATGCTCGTGTTCGTCGTGGCGCAGGTACTGTGGCTCGCCGCCCGCGCGGCTCCCGTGGCGCCGCGGGCCCTGGAAGGCAGCGATGGGCGCGGCGAGTGAGCAGGTGATGGCGCAGATGCGCGCCGCCCTCGAGCGCGCCCTCGCCCCGAGCGCGCTCGAGATCGTCGACGACGCGCCCAGGCACGCGGGCCACGCGGCGGCCGGCGGCGGGCATTTCCGCGTCATGCTGGTGGCGGAGGGGTTCCGCGGCCGTTCGCGTCTCGAACGCCACCGCATGGTATACGCGGCGCTCGCCCCGCTGCTGAAGGCCTCGGTGCACGCGCTCAACATCACCGCGCGCACGCCGGAAGAGAAGGACTGAGGCCGCCGCGCCGGCGGCGCGCTCGCTGCCAACGCCCGATTCATCGCAACCACCGGATGCCCCGTATGACCAGTCACCCCTCGCGTCTCCTGCTCCTCGCTGCAGCGCTCGCCACCCTCGTCACGCTCGGCGCCTGTCAGCCCAAGGCTGCAGCTCCCGTCGACCGCTCCCCGGCGGTGGCGAGCGTGAACGGCGCGCCGATCAGCCGCGATTTCTACGAGTTCTACGTCAAGGGCATCAGCGGCAAGACCTCCGCCGAGCTCACACCCGAGGTGCGCGACCGCGCGCTCGATAACCTGATCCACGCGGAGCTGGTGTCGCAGGAGGCCGTGAAGCAGGGACTCGACAAGACCGGGGAGACCAACTATCTCCTCGAGCTCTCGCGCCTCAACGTGCTGCAGCAGGCGGTGTCGGATCACTACCTCAAGGACAAGCAGCCGACGGACGCGGAGCTGCGCGCCGAGTACAACACGCAGGTGGCGGCGATGGCGAAGCAGGAGTACCACGCGCGCCACATCCTGGTGGCGACCGAGCCGTTCGCCGAGAAGCTCATCGAGCGGCTTGCCAAGGGCGAGAAGTTTGCCGACCTCGCGCGCGCCGAATCCATGGATCCCTCCAAGAACAACGGCGGCGACCTCGGCTGGTTCGCGCCCGACCGCATGCCGCCGGAGTTCGCCGCCGCAGTCGAGGCCCTGAAGCCGGGCGAATATACCCACAAGCCGGTGCAGACCCAGTACGGCTGGCACATCATCCAGCTGCTCGAGACCCGACCGCTGAACCCCCCGCCCTACGAGCAGGTCAAGCAGCGCATCGAGCAGGTGGTCCAGGGCAAGAAGTTCAAGAGCTACGTCGATGACCTGATGCGCACTGCCAAGATCACCAAGACGCTCGACCAGCCGGCGGCTCCGCCGGCGAGCGCCGCCCCCGCCGCACCCAAGCGCTGACGCGGCCCGCGCGGGAGCGGCGAATCAGTGCGCCGCGGCCGGCGCACGCGCGGCGGCCGCTCCCGACCAGAAGCGTACCTCGGCAGCGAAGCCCGATTGCGCCTCCCCCGCCGGCAGCTCGCGCGGCGCCTCGCCGCTGTGATATCCGACGGCCCGGCGCAGCCGGCCGCGGGCCGTCAGCAGGTAGGCGGTGGTCGACCGCGCCGCCTCGTCGGCCACGATCACGACGACGCGGTGCGGCGCGGCGGCGCCCACATTGAAGGTGCGCACGGTAAAGCCATCGCGGGCGACGAGCTGGCGCACGGCCAGCCCCTGGCCGTTGCTCGCGAGCCCGAGCACCGCGGAGAGATGCGGCGGGAGCCGCGAACTCGGCCCCTCACTCAGTGCGCGCGCCGCGAGCGTCTCCGCCCAGGTCGTGGCGGCGTGCGCCGTACACACGAGCGCCGGGCCGGCGAGTGTCGCCACCGCCGCCAGCGCCGCCAGCGCCGTGAATCTCGTGCGCACCATCGGCCGAATCATGAGGAGCCCTCCGCGCCGGGAGCCGAGTCTAGTCGGCGTCGGG
>DASSQU010000157.1:0-7684 GCA_035702325.1 Steroidobacteraceae bacterium | reverse complement strand
ACATGCTGAGCCGCATCGCCGCCGCCTACGCGAGCGACTCGCAACGGCTGGTGGGCGCCATCGGGCAGGCGATCGAAGCCGGCCGGGCCGCCGAGCTCGCCCGTGCCGCCCACGCCTGGCGCTCGTGCAACGGCAACGTCGGGGCACTGCCGCTCGTGCGCCTGTGCCGCGAGCTCGAGGGCTGCGCGCGCACCGGCGACCTGGCGGCGGCGCGCGCGCTGCTCGAGCGGGCGCACGGGCTGTACGTGCGCGTCAACGACGAGTTGCAGGGCGAGCTGCGCAAGTCCGCATGAACGCTGCGCAGGACATCCGGGTACTGGTCGCCGACGACGACCACATGCTGCGCGAGATCGCGGGCGCGATGCTCGAGGGCGCGGGGTTCGCGGTCGAGGCGGTCGCGAGCGGCGCTGCGGCGGTCGCGGCGTGTGCGATGCGCATGCCCGCGCTGGTGCTGCTCGACGTCGAGATGCCGGACGGCAACGGCTATCAGGCATGCACCAACATCCGCTCGCTCCCCGGGGGGCGGGACGTGCCGATCGTGATGGTCACCGGCTTCGACGACCCGCTGTCGATCAACCTGGCCTACGATGCCGGCGCCACCGACTTCGTGGTGAAGCCGATCAACTGGCCGCTGCTCGCGCACCGCATCCGCTACGTGCTGCGCGGCGCGCGCACCGTCGAGGCGCTGCGCCTCTCCGAGCAGAAGAACTCGGCGCTGCTGCGGGCGATCCCCGACGGCATCTTCCTGGTGGATGGGGCCGGAGTGATCATCCATTGCTTCTCGCCCATCGCGGAGCCCGCCGGCCGGGATGCCGACCCGCGCCACCTCGACGCGCTCGTTCCGCCGGCCGAGCTCGGGCGCGCCATGGAGTGCCTGCAGGCGACGCTGCGCGGCGCGCCCGCCGCCTTCGAGTTCTCGCCGCCGGCAGCGGCGGGCGGGGCCGCGCGGCACTTCGAGTGCCGCTACCTGCCCAACGCCACCGGCCAGGTGCTGGCCATCGTGCGCGACATCACCCAGCGCAAGGCGACCGAGGCGCACATCCACCGGCTCGCCTATTACGATGCGCTCACCGGGCTGCCGAACCGCGAGTGGATCGGGGAGTACCTGACGCAGTCGCTCGCGGAAGCGGCCCAGCGCGCGCACCAGGTGGCGCTGCTGTTCGTCGACCTCGATCAGTTCAAGCGCATCAACGATACCCTCGGACACGAGACCGGAGACGCACTGCTGCGTCAGGTCGCGGGGCGGCTCGCCAGCGCGCTGGCCGGCGGCGCGAGCGCCGCGCAGCTGGCGCGTGTCGGCGGCGACGAGTTCATCGTGGTGCTCACCGGGCCGGCCGGCCTGGCCGAAGCCGAGGCGGCGGCCCGGTCCATCCAGGCGGCGCTCGCCGTGCCCGTCGCCCAGGGAGGGTACGAGTTCGTCGTGACGCCGAGCATCGGCATTGCGCTCTTTCCGGAGCACGGCAGCGACGTGCAGACGCTGCGCAAGAACGCCGATCTCGCCATGTACGAGGCCAAGGCGGGCGGCCGCAACCAGTTCCGCGTCTACACCAGCTCGATCAACACCCGCGCCGTCAAGCGGCTGTCGCTCGAGATGGAACTGCGGCGGGCCTTCGAGGCGGAGCAGCTCGAGGTCTACTACCAGCCGCAGTACGAGGCGGCGAGCCTGCGCCTTGCGGGCGCCGAGGCGCTGCTGCGCTGGTTCCACCCGCAGCGCGGGCACATTCCCACCGCCGACTTCGTGGCGGTCGCGGAGGAAACCGGGCTGATCGCCGACATCGGCCGCTGGACGCTGCAGCGGGTGTGCCGCGACCTGCGCGGGTGGCGCGGCGCCGGTCTCATGGTGCCGCCGGTGGCGGTGAACGTCTCCGGGCGCGACTTCTTGCGCCACGACGTGCTGCTGCACCTTTCACGGGTGGTCGAGGACGCGCATCTGCCCGCCTCGCTGTTCGAGCTCGAGCTCACCGAGGGCGTGCTCATGCAGGACGCCGAGGGCGGCCGGCGCTCGCTCGCGGCTCTCAAGGAGTTCGGCTTCGCGCTCGCGGTCGACGACTTCGGTACCGGCTACTGCTCGCTGAGCTACCTGAAGCGCTTCCCGCTCGACACCCTCAAGGTCGACCGGGCGTTCGTCAACGACATCACCGTCGACGCCGATGATGCCTCGATAGTGCGCGCCATCGTCGGACTCGGGCACAACCTCAACCTGAGGATCGTGGCCGAGGGCGTGGAGACCAGGGAGCAGCTCGCCTTTCTGCGCAGCGCCGGTTGCGACCTGGTACAGGGCTATCTCATGAGCCGGGCGATGCCGGCCGACGCGTTCCGCGACCTGGTGCGGGCGTCCAGCCGGGCGGCGGACCCGGCGCCGCCGCTCGGCGTGTGCGGAGCGGCGGGCGGCTGAGGCGGGCGCGCCTCAGGAGCCGCGGGGCTTGCGGCGCGCCTTGCGCGGCGTGCCGCCGTCGTCGCCGATCTCGTAGTCCTCGAAATCGCTGGTGAGCTCGGCGGTGCGTTTCTCCTCGAGCAGCCGCTCGAGCCGCCGCCAGGCCGGATCGCCGGCCTTCTGACCGCGGCGTTTGGCCAGATCGAGGTCCTTGATGACTTGATCGAGGTCGACGTCACCCTCGCCGACGACCGGCTCGTCGGCCTCTTCGTCCTCGAATTCGTCTGATTCCGGCTTCTCGCTCATGCGGGACGGCGGTCCGGCATCCACGGACGGCGCGAACTTAAATCAGATCCCCGGGCGACTGCAATGTCACCGCTGCGGTTTGTGAAGTGAGTGGCGGTTCGGGCGCCGGGCGGCCCCCGGGAGCGGTCCCGGCGGGCTCAATGGATGAGGTTGTTCATCTCGAAGATCGGCAACAGCATTGCAAAAACGATGCCCATGACGAACAGGCCCATGACGATGATCAGGACCGGCCCGAGCAGGCCCACCATGGCGGCCAGCAGCCCGTCAAGCTCGCGCTCCTGGGCCATGGAGGCCCGCTCGAGCATGGCATCGAGCTCGCCGCTCGACTCGCCGCTCGAGATCAGGTGGATGGTCATCGGCGGAAACAGCCGGCTCACGGCCAGCGAGCGGCCGATGGGCGCGCCCTCGCGTACCCGCGCGGCGGCGTCCGCCACCGCATCCCGCATCGGCAGGTTGGTCACCACCTCGCCGGCGATGCGCAGCGCCTCGAGCACCGGCACCGCACTCGCCGACAGGATGCTGAAGGTGCGGGTGAAGCGCGCGGTGTTGAAGCCGCGCACCAGGCGGCCGGCGAGCGGCAGCGACAGCTCCAGACGATGGAGCCGGCGCCGCGCCGCCGGGTCGCGCTGCCAGCGGCGGAAGAGCAGCCAGGCGATCACCGCCGCGACCAGCAGGTACAGCCCGTAGCTGCGCAGGAAGCCGCTGGTCGCAATCAGCACGCGGGTGATGAGCGGCAGCTTCGCCCGGCTGCTCTCGAACACCGCCACCACCTTCGGCACCACGAACACCAGCAGCCCCGAGACGATGGCGAAACACATGACGGTGAGCACGATCGGATAGAGCAGCGCGGCGAGGATCTTCTGGCGGATCTGCTCGCGGCTCTCGGTGTAGTCGGCGAGCCGCTCGAGCACGTTGTCGAGGTGTCCGGACTGCTCGCCGGCCGCGACCGTCGCCCGGTAGATCTCCGGGAACACCCGCGGGAACTCGGCGAAGCCGTCGGCGAGGGTGTGACCCTCCATGACACGGGCGCGCACCCCGAGCACGATGCTCTGCACCCGCGGCTTTTCGGTCTGCTGCGAGACCGCGAGCAGCGCCTCCTCGAGCGGCAGCCCGGCGCGTACCAGCGTCGCGAGCTGGCGGGTGAACAGCGACAGGTCGGCGGGCGACACCCGCCGCAGCAGGCTGAAGCTGCGCTGGCGCGTCGCCTCGCGCTGCGCCACTTCGGTGACCGTGACCGGCAGCAGCTGCTGCTCGCGCAGCAGCTGGCGGATGTGGCGCGGGGTGTCGCCTTCGAGGAGTCCCTTGCGTTCCTTGCCGGCGGCGTCGAGCGCGGTGTATTCGAACGCTCCCATCGTTAAACTGGCCGAAAGCCGCCTGCGGCGCTTTCGGCGGAGGGCGCCGCAGCTTCGATCGACCCCGGGGCGAAGGGCGTGACCTTCGCCCCTCCGGGGCAAGTCGGACACGCGGCGCCTTCAATCCTCGCGCGTGACACGCAGCACTTCCTCGAGCGTGGTCTCGCCGCGCAGCACCTTGGCGCGGCCGTCGTCGCGGATCGAGGGCGTGGCGGCGCGGGCGTGCCGCTCGAGCTCCTGCTCGGAGACCCCGTCGTGGATCATGGTGCGCATCGCCTCGTCCACCACGATCAGCTCGTAGATGCCGGTACGGCCCCGGTAGCCGCCGGTGGCATCCCGGCCGGGGCGATAGAGCGTCGGGGAGGGCGCCCCGGGCGGCACGTTCAGCAGCCGCCGCTCGTAGTCCCCGGCCGGGTAGGGCTGCTTGCTCTCGGGACTCAGCACCCGCACCAGGCGCTGCGCCAGCACTCCGATCAGGCTCGAGGACAGCAGGAAGGGCTCGATGCCCATGTCGCGCAGCCGCGTTATCGCGCCGGCCGCGGTGTTGGTGTGCAGCGTCGAGAGCACCAGGTGACCGGTGAGGCTCGCCTGCACCGCGATCTGCGCGGTCTCGAGGTCGCGGATCTCGCCGATCATCACCACGTCGGGGTCCTGGCGCAGGATGGCGCGCAGCCCGCGCGCGAAGGTCATCTCGACCTTGGTGTTCACCTGCGTCTGGCCGATGCCGTCGATGTAGTACTCGATCGGGTCCTCGACGGTCATGATGTTCTGGGTGTTGTCGTTGAGCCGCTCGAGCGCGGCGTAGAGCGTCGTGGTCTTGCCCGACCCGGTCGGCCCGGTGACCAGCAGGATGCCGTGCGGCTTGTGGATCAGCTCGTCGGTGAGCGACTGGGTGCGCGCGTCCATGCCGAGGGAATCGAGGTCGAGCTTGCCCGCCTGCTTGTCGAGGATGCGCAGCACCACGCGCTCCCCGTGACCCGAAGGAATGGTCGACACGCGCACGTCGACGGCGCGTCCGGCGATGCGCAGGCTGATGCGGCCGTCCTGCGGCAGGCGTTTCTCGGCGATATCGAGCCGCGACATCACCTTGACGCGCGACACCACCAGTGGCGCCACCGCGCGCCTGGACTGCAGCACCTCGCGCAATACGCCGTCGACGCGGAAGCGGATCACCAGGCGGTTCTCGAACGGCTCGATGTGGATGTCGGAGGCGTTCTCCTTGACCGCCTGGGTGAGCACGGCGTTGATCAGGCGGATGATCGGGGCGTCGTCCTCGCTGTCGAGCAGGTCCGCCTGCTCGGGCAGCTCCTGGGCGAGGTGCGCGAGGTCGGTGGTCTCATCGAGCCCCTCGACGGCCTGCATGGCGTCCGAGCCGGCCTCGTAGGCGCGGCGCAGCAGCAGGTCGAACTCCGCTTCCGGCACCCGCTCGAGCCGCACCGCGCGGCGCAGGTAGCGGCGCACCTCCGCGAGCGCGAGCGCCGAGGCGTTGTCGCGGCAGACGCACTCCGCCACGCCGTCCACCACGCCGCGCACCAGGACCCCGTGGCGCTTGGCGAAGGCGAACGACAGCCGCCGCTCGTCCGCCGCCGGGCCGGCGGGCGCGCTTTCCCTGGTGGTCGCGTCGTTCACGGCTTGGGCGGGCTCGCCGGGGATGCCGCGCCGGAGTCGGGCACCGGGTTGCCGGGCGGCGCGGCGCTGCCCGCGGGCGCGCTGCTCTGCGGGGCGCCCGCTCCGGAGGGCGGCGTACCGGGCGCGGCCGGCGGGCGCTGCGGGGGCGGCGGCGGCAGCGGCGGCAGCTGACCGCGCTGCACCCCGGGGAGCAGCGGCACGGCTTCGCGGTACTTCAGGCTCTGCGCCTGGTCCTGCATGTAGTTGTACTTGAGGTCGGTCTCGAAGGCCGCCTGCGCCTGATCGCGGATGATCTTCGGGCGGATGAAGATCATCAGGTTGTTCTTGGTGCTGGTCTCGTTGCGCGTCTTGAACAGCAGTCCGATCAGCGGGATGTTGCCGAGGAAGGGCACGCGCTGCTCGCCGCGGGTGCTGTCGTTCTCGATGAGCCCGCCGAGCACGACCACGCCGCCGTCCTCGATCAGCACCGTGGTGCTCACGGTGCGCTTGTTGGTCACCAGGTCGACCGCTCCCGCGGGCTTCTGCCCGATGCTCGAGCTTTCGATGGAGATCTTCAGCATCACCTGGTTGCCTTCGGCGGAGATGGTCGGCGTCACCTTGAGGATGGTGCCGACCTCCTCGCGCTGGATGGTCTGGAACGGATTGACCGCGCCGCCCGTCACGGCCGTGGTGTTGGTGAACTGGCCGGTGATGAAGGGCACTTCCTGCGCCACTTTGAGCTCCGCCTCCTGGTTGTCCATGGTCACCGCGGACGGCGTGGCGATGATGTTGGTGTCGGTGTCGCCGCGGATGGCGCGCAGCATGGCCGCGAAATTCACCCCGGTGCCGGCGATGCGCCCGATGCCGAGCGTCGTGCCCTGCAGCAGCGCCGTCGAGGCGTTGGCCGGATTCTGCACCGCGGCCGCCAGGTCCACGATGCTGGTGCCGCCGACCGGGCTGACGAAGGCGCCGGCGGGCACGTTGCTGCCGTTGGAGAAGGCCGCCCAGTTGACGCCGAGCTCGGCGTCCTTGTCGACGTCGACGTCGGCGATGATCGCCTCGACCAGCACCTGCGGGCGGCGGATGTCGAGCTTGTCGATGATGTCCATCACCGAGCGCATGATCTTGGGCGGCGCGGTGATGACCAGCGCGTTGTTGGTCGGGTCGGCCCAGATCATGGCGTTCTTCTCCGCCTGCGCCTGGGGCGAGGCGGCCGCGGCGCTGCCGCCGGTGCCGGCGCTCGCCTGGGCGATGCCGGTGATCTGTTCCTTGAGCTTCGGCGCGAGCTTCTCGGCGTTGGCGTAGTGCAGGTAGCGCACGCGGGTATCGCCGCCGCCGCCGAGCGGGGTGTCGAGATGGGCGATGAGCGCGCGGATGCGCAGCCGCTGCGCCTGATCGCCGGCGACCAGCACGCTGTTGGAGCGCTCGTCGGCCACCACCTTGAGCGCGCCGCCCTCGGCGGCGGCCCCCTGATAGAGGGAGTTCACCACGCGGACGATCTCGGCGGCCGAGGCGTTCTGCAGCGGGATGATCTCCGGGTCCTGGTTACCGACCTGATCGATGCGCCGGATGATGCGGATCATGCGGTTCACGTTGCTGGCGCGGTCGGTGATGATGAGGATGTTGCCCGCGGGGTAGGCCATGAGATGACCGTACTGCGGCACCATCGGGCGCAGGATCGGCACCAGCTGCGCGGCGCTCACGTTGCGCACGTCGAGTACCTGGGTGACGATCTCGTCGGAAGTCGCATTCACGTGCTCGGGGAGGTCGACCGAGGGACTGAAGCGCGCATCGGCATCCGGCAGGATCTTGACCACGTTGCCTTCGGCCGGCACGGCGATGAAGCCGTAGACCTGCAGGATCGACAGGAACGTCTGGTAGAACGCCGCCGGCGACATCGGCGTCGAGGACAGCATCGTGACCTGGGCGCGCACCCGCGGGTCGATGATGAAATTCTTGCCGGTGGCGGCGCTCACCGCCTCGGCGATCTGGGTGATGTCCGCATCCTTGAAGTTCGGCGTGATGCGCTCGCCCTGCTGCTGGG
>DASSQU010000156.1:0-2388 GCA_035702325.1 Steroidobacteraceae bacterium | reverse complement strand
GTTCTGGCTGCCGTTCACCGCCAATCGTCAGTTCAAGGCGCGCCCGCGCCTGCTCGGCCGCGCCAAGGGGATGCACTACTGGACCCCGGAGGGCCGGGAGATCCTCGATGCGACGGCGGGACTGTGGTGCGTGAACGCCGGGCACGGGCGGCCCGAGATCACCGCGAGCGTCGCCGGCCAGCTCGAGACCATGGACTACGCGCCCCCGTTCCAGATGGGACACGCCGGCGGTTTCGCCCTCGCCAATGAGCTGGTGAAGATCGCCCCGTCCGGCCTCGATCACGTGTTCTTCACCAACTCCGGCTCGGAAGCGGTCGATACGGCGCTCAAGATCGCGCTCGCCTTCCACCGGGTGCGGGGCGAGGGGGCGCGCACGCGCCTCATCGGGCGCGAGCGCGCCTACCACGGAGTCGGCTTCGGCGGCATCTCGGTGGGCGGCATCGCCGCGAACCGCCGGATGTGGTCGACGACGCTGCTGCCGGGAGTCGATCACCTGCCGCATACGCACGATCCGGTGCGCAACGCCTTCTCGCGCGGCCTGCCCGCGCACGGCGCCGAGCTCGCCGATGCGCTCGAGCGGCTGGTGGCGCTGCACGATGCCTCGACCATCGCGGCGGTGATCGTCGAGCCGATCGCGGGCTCGGCCGGCGTGCTGCTGCCGCCGCGCGGCTATCTCGAGCGCCTGCGCGAGATCTGCACCCGCTACGGCATCCTGCTGATCTTCGACGAGGTGATCACCGGCTTCGGTCGCACCGGCGCGGCATTCGCCGCCCGGGAGTTCGGCGTCACGCCCGACATGATCACGCTCGCCAAGGGACTCACCAACGGCTGCGTGCCGATGGGCGCGGTGCTGGTGAGCGCGCCCGTCCACCAGGCCTTCATGCAGGGGCCGGACGGCATCGAGCTGTTCCACGGCTACACCTACTCGGCGCACCCGCTCGCCTGTGCCGCCGCGCTCGCGACGCTCGGCGTGTACCAGCGCGAGGGGCTGCTGACGCGCGCCAGGTCGCTGGCCGGCTACTGGGAGAACGCCGCGCACGCGCTGCGCGGGCTGCCGCACGTCATCGACGTGCGCAACTACGGGCTGATGTGCGGGATCGAGCTCGAATCGATTCCGGGCAAGGCGGGGGCACGCGGTTTCGGGACGTTCCTCGAGTGTTTCGACCGCGGCGTGCTGGTGCGCCAGACCGGCGACATCATCGCGCTGTCACCCGCGCTCATCGTCGAGCGCGAGCAGATCGACCAGATCTTCGCCACCCTCGCCGCGGCGCTGCGCACACCCGGACCGCGCACCTAGCCGCAGCGCTGGAGCTCCGGACGCGCCGCCCGGAGTTCCGGGCGAAGGGAACTCACGCGTTCGAGCCGCCTGCTAACCGTGTGGCTCGTGCCGGTGGCGTCTCACACCAGCCAGCACTTTCCAGGCGAGCAGGACCACGAGGACCGCGATGCCGGCCATCACTGCCACATCCGTCATCTCTAGGGGGCGTGAGGCCGCAACGACTATGGTTTGCACGACGCACCTCCGGGGGGAACCGGAAACTCCGACACACCCCCGCACCCTCCCACTGCGGCCGCGGCCCATGAAGCGGCGCCGCGCGGATCTGCGACGCAGTTCAAGCGCCGCGGGCCTTATGTCATATCAGGCGCGCGGCTCGAAGATCGCGTAGACCTTCACGCAGTCCTCGAGCACCTCCCAGCTGCCGGTGAAGCCCGCCGGGACGACGAACGCGTCCCCGGGACCGAACACGCTGCGCTCGCCGGCGGCGCTCTCCAGCACCACGCGACCGGCAGTCAGCACGCACAGCTCGTTCTCCGTATAGCGCACGCGCCACTTGCCGCGCGTCGCCGCCCAGCGGCCGGCGAAGAACTGCTGCGTGCCGTCGGTGTAGTAGTTCTGCACCCGCAGCTGCGGAGCGCCGGCGAGCAGCCGCTCGGCCGGCGGCGCGGACAGCTCGGCCGCGAGCGGCCCGTCCAGTCTGACGATGGCGTCGCTCATGAGTGCGCTGTGCAGGTACTCACGCCACGAGTCTAGCGCGAAGGCGCGCCGCGGGCTCGCGCACCCGCGGCGCACCCGCCGCAGTCCCGGTGCGCAGCGCATCACCGCAGCGCGCGCCGCGGGGCGGCGCCGGGCACGCTCGCGGTCCTCTGGCTGGCGAGCGGCGCGGGCGGGGCGCGCTCGAGCCGCACCGTCACCCGGCGATCGAGCGCGTAGGCGTCCAGGTCGCCGTCCGCGCTGCGCGATTCGCCGCTGCCGTGCGCCTCGACGATGAGCCGGGAGGCCGGCACGCCGGCGCTGCCGAGCGCCGCCGCCACGGCCTGCGCGCGGCGCAGCGACAGCGCCTGGTTGTAGGCATCCGCTCCGCGCGGATCGGCAAAGCCTGCGACCCG
>DASSQU010000155.1:0-10846 GCA_035702325.1 Steroidobacteraceae bacterium | reverse complement strand
CTCGGCGAGAACCCGGCCGTCGAGCAGGATGCGCCCGGAGGTGGGCTGGTAGAGCCGGGTGAGCAGCTTGATGAGCGTGGTCTTGCCCGAGCCGTTCTCGCCGACCAGTGCCAGGCTCGCGCCGGGCCGCAGGTGCAGCGTGACGTGCTCGAGCGCGGACTCCTCGGCGTCCGGGTAGGTGAAGCTCACGTCCTCGAAGCGGATGCCGTCGGCGGGCTGCGGGCCGCGGAGCGCGGTGCCGGGGGGCGCCGGCACGCTGGTCTCCAGGTATTCGTACAGCGTCGACAGATAGAGGTTGTCCTCGTACATGCCGCCCACCGCCCCGAGCATCGCCGACACCGCCGACTGCCCCTGGCGGAACAGCGCGAAGTACATGGTCATCTGGCCGAGCGTGATCAGGCGCCGCACGGTGGCGAGCGCGATCCAGGCATAGGCGCCGTAGAGCGCCGCGGTCGCGATCAGTCCCAGCACGAAGCCCCAGGCGTCGCGTCGCACGGTGAGCGCCCGGTCCTCGCCGTACAGCCGCCGGAAGATGTCGCGGTAGCGCTCGAGCAGGCGCGGCCCGAGACCGAAGAGCTTCACCTCCTTGGCGTGATCCTCGCGCGCAATCACCGTCTCGAGATAGATCTGCATGCGCGTCTCGGGCGAGCGCCAGCGGAACAGGCGAAAGGCATCGCCGGAGAACTTCGCCTCGGCGACGAATGCCGGCAGCCCGGCGAGCAGCAGCACCGCGACCGCCCATGGTGAGAAGTGCGCCAGCAGCACCGCGTAGCTCGCCAGCGATATGCCGTTCTGCACCAGCCCGAAGGTGCGCGTGACGAGACTCAGCGGGCGGGTGGAGGCTTCGCGCCGCGCGCGCGTCAGCTTGTCGTAGAACTCCGAGTCCTCGAAGTGCTGCAGCTCGAGGGTGAGAGCCTTCTCGAGGATCATGACGTTCACCCGCTGACCGAGCTGCGCGCGCAGCAGCGACTGGCACAGCGACAGCCCGCGCTGCGCGGCCGCGATCGCGGCGACCAGCACCCCCTCGAGCACCACCAGCTCCACCACCCGCGAGGCGAGCGCTCCGGAGCGGATCGCCGCCACCACCGCATCCACGATCAGCGATCCGATGTAGGCGACGGATGCCGGCAGCACGCCGGCCACGATGGTGAGCAGCGCGAGCGCGACTGTCAGGTGGCGGTTGGTGCTCCATACCAGCTCGAGGGCGCGGCGGCTGTAGCGGAAGACCCCGAAGAACCCGCGCAGCGTCAGGCCCTCGGCGGCAGCGGCGGCCGCGCCGGGAAGCCGGGGTGGGTGAACCGGGTGAGCCATGTTCGGGCGGCGTCTCGGGTGGAACTGGCGGGAACTGGCGCAGATCTGGGGGCGGCTAGCGGGTATTCCAGCCGCCGCCCTGCCCGCACAGGCACGCCACCCACAGCTCGCACAGGCTGACGGCCTCGCGCGGGCGGAACTTGCCGGGCTCGAGGCACCATTCCAGCCACAGCCCGTCGATGAGCGAGGCGAGGCCGATCGCGGCGCGGCGCAGGTTGACGCGTCCCGGACCGGGGCGCGCCTCCTGCAGCTGCGCCAGCATGCCGCGCAACAGCCGCACGTAGCCCGAGTAGGTCGCGCGCTGGACACGCTGGATCGGACGCGAGTGCCGGTAGAGCCCCCAGAACACCACCCACACCGCCAGCACGTCGGCATCGAGATTCGGCGGGGAGAACGAGGCTTGGAGAAAGGCGCGCAGCCGCTCGCGCGGGGCATCCCCGGCGCGCGCCACCGCCGCGCGCAGCCCCTGCAGCAGCTCGCCGTTGAAATGCCGGTAGGCCGCTGCGACCAGCTCGTCCTTGTTGGGGAAGTGGTGATTGATGAGGCCGACGGAGACGCCGGCCTGCGCGCTGATGGTGCGGATCGAGAGTCCGGCGTGACCGTAGCGCTTCAGGCACTCGATGGTAGCCGCGATCAGCGCCGCACGGCGCGCTTGCGGCAGCTGCCGCTCGAAGCGCGGGCGGCGTGCCGGCGCGGCGGCCGCGTGCACCGCCACGGTCACGCCACCCGCCGCAGCCGTCCGCGACGAAAATCGGCGAGGATCTCGCGCGCCGCGTTGTGACCCGGCGCGCCGGTCACGCCGCCGCCCGGATGGGTGCCGGCGCCGCACATGTACAGTCCCGCGAGCGGCCCGCGGTAGTTGCCGTAGCCGAGCAGCGGGCGCGCCGAGAACAGCTGATCGAGGCTGAGCGCCCCGTGGAAGATGTCGCCTCCCACGAGACCGAAGGTGCGCTCGAGATCGAGCGGGCTCATGATCTGCCGCCCGAGCACCGCCGCCTTGAAGTTGGGTGCGTAGCTCTGGACCGTATCGATCATGAGATCGGCGACCGCCTCGCGGTGCGCGTCCCAGGAGGCGCCGTTCGGCAGCTGCGGCGCGACATGCTGGCAGAACAGGCTGGCGACGTGCCGCCCCGGGGGGGCGAGGCTGTCGTCGAGCGTCGAAGGGATCACCATCTCGACGATCGGCGCGCGCGACCAGCCGAAGGAGCGCGCGTCGAAGTAGGCCCGCTCCATGTAGGCGAGCTGGGGGGCGATGATGATCCCGGCGGTGTGGTGATCGGCGCAGCTGCGGCCCGGCAGGCAGGTGAAGTCCGGCAGCTCCGCGAGCGCGACGTTCATGCGGAAGGTGCCCGAGCCGCAGCGATAGCGCTGCATGCGCTCGCGAAACTCCGCCGGCAGCGCCTCGGGGCCGAGCATGTCGAGGTACAGCAGCTTCGGATTGACGTTGGCGATCACCGCCGCCGCGCGCAGCGTCTCGCCGGCCTCGGTGACGACGCCCGCGGCGCGCCCGCCTTCCACCAGCACCGAGCGCACCGCGGTCCCGAGGCGGATGTGCGCGCCGCGCGCCACGGCCGACTTCGCCATCGCCTGGGTGATCGCTCCCATGCCGCCGATGGCGTGGCCCCACACACCGCGCTTGCCGTTCACCTCGCCGAAAACGTGATGCAGCAGCACATAGGCCGAGCCCGGCGTGTACGGACTGGCGAAATTCCCGACGATGCCGTCGAAGCCGAACACCGCCTTGATCGGATCGCTCTCGAACCAGCCGTCGAGGTAGTCGCCGGCCGAGGTGGCGAACAGCGCCAGCAGCTCGCGGCGCAGGCTCATGTCGAGCCGCCGCAGCCGGCCGCCGACCCGCGCGGCGCGCAGCAGCTCGGGCAGCGCCTCGCGCCAGCTGCCCTCGACCGCATTCGGCGGGGTCGCCAGCACCAGGTCGCGCAGCACATCCGCTATCGCATCCAGCCGCTCGCCGTACTCGGGCAGCCGCGCGGCATCGCGCGGCGAGAAGCGCGCGACTTCGGGCGCGGTGCGTTCCCCGCCGGTCAGCAGGTAGCGCCCGTCGGCCGTGGGCAGGAAGTTGGCGCAGCGCCGCTCGACCACCCGCAGCCCGTACGCGGGGAGCTCGAGGTCGCGGATGACCTTGGGGTTGAGGAGCGACACGGTGTAGGCGGCGACCGAGTTGCGGAAGCCCGGATGGAACTCCTCGGTGACTGCCGCCCCGCCGACCACCGCGCGCCGCTCGAGCACGGTGACCTTGAGTCCGGCCCCGGCGAGGTAGGCCGCGCACACCAGTCCGTTGTGCCCGCCGCCGACGATCAGCGCGTCGCAGCCGCCGGCTTCGCTGCGGGCCTCAGCCACGGCTCCAGCCCCGTGCCGGCGCGTGCGGCAGCGTGCTCTCCGGGATCAGGCTGCGCATGCGGCGGGCGAAGCTGCGCAGGCACACCTCGCCCTCGCTCAGCGGGCCCGAGACGTAGCTGCTCGAGGCCATGCCGGCCTGCACGCGCTCGATCAGTGCCTGGTCCTCGAGGCTCACGCGGCGGTTGATGCGCCAGTTGAGATAGCGCGCGGCGCGCATCTCGCGGCGCGCGTCGGGGTGCACGTAGACGATCTCGCGGATGAGCGTCGCGGTGGGCGAGAGCTGCAGGAACTGCATGAAGTCGATCTGGTCCGGGTAGATGTCGAAGGCGACGTTCGGCCAGAGCTTGAAGTAGGTCCACAGCCCCTGCCGCTCGGGCGGCAGGCCCGGAATCTGCCGCAGCAGCCGCTGGTAGAGCCGCTCCGACCAGTTGGCGGAGGGGGTAGCGCGTATCACCCCCCACATCTTGTCGATCCAGGGCTGCGCCTCGATGCCGTAGCCGCGCCCGAACAGCCGCGTGAGCCCCGGGTGCGCCACGTTGATGTGCAGGCCATCGGAGAAGTTATCCGCCACGTTCTTCCAGTTGACCGCGCGCGGACGGAACGACACCCGCCCGTGCGGCACCAGTTCCTCGAAGCGGCAGGCGGCGAGCTCGCGCTCGTAGGGCGCGGCCATCTCGCGCACGCTCGGCAGCCCGGGGGCGAAGCGCACGAAGATGAAGCCCATGTAGACCTCGTGCTCGAGCGGCACCAGGCCGTGCCGGGCGGTATCGAGGCCGGCGAAGGTCTCGCGCTGCGGCACTGCGACCAGGCGCCCGTCGAGCGCGTAGCTCCAGGCGTGATACGGGCAGGTGATGCGCCGCCCGCAGTGGCCGCGCGGTCCGTCGAGCAGACGCGCCGCGCGGTGCCGGCACACGTTGTGGAAGGCGCGCACCGCGCCGTCGTCGCCGCGCAGCACCAGCACCGATTCGCCGAGGAACTCGAGGGTATGGAAGTCCCCGGCGCGCGGCAGGTCGCTCACGTGGCACACGATCTGCCAGGCGGTGCGGAAGATCGTCTGGCGCTCGCGCTCGAAGAACTCCGGATCGCGGTAGATCCAGGCGGGCAGGCTGTAAGCATCGAGGTCGGCCGGCGCGGCAGGATCGATGCGCTGCAGGGAAGTGGCTGGCATGGGCTGCCCCGGAAACGCTGTTGAACGATCGTACAATAGCGGCGGGCGCGCTGGCAACCGCGCTTATCGGCTGCGGATGCTTTGTGATACAACAGCCCCCGCCCGGCCGCGCCTGCGGAGGTGTCTGCAAGCCATGGATATCGCGCATCTGGTCCAGTCGTCGGTCGCCCCGGTGTTCCTGCTGTCGGGAGTTGCCGCGACGCTCGGGGTGCTCACCAACCGCCTCGGGCGGGTGGTCGACCGGGCGCGCATGCTCGAGGGGCGACTCGCGGGCCTGCCCGGCGGCGAGCGGCCGCTGCACCATGAGCTCGCGGTGCTGGCGCGGCGGGCCCGCTACATCTACGCGGCGATCTCGCTGTGCGCGATCGCAGCGCTCCTGGTGGCGCTCGTGGTGGTGGCGCTGTTCGCCAACGCCTTCGTCGGCGTCTCGCTCGGAACCACCATCGCGATACTCTTCGTCGGTGCGATGGTGTGCCTGAGTGCCGCCTTCATCGCCTTCTTCGTCGAGGTGCGCATCGCAATCGCCGCGCTGCGCATCGGCTTGTCGGCGAGTTGATATTTCCTGTTAAAACAGTAGTTTATGTTTGATATCGGCGCCTGTTTCGGCATTCTGCTACCCTGCGCACCCTTTTTCGCTGCCGCACCGCGCGGCGCCGCCGCCAGTTACCGGCCTTCGCCGCAGCTCCACGGCGTGCTGAACGCGCGTGGCGGGCAGCAGGCCACGCCATGCAACGCCCGATTCGCAACATCGCCATCATTGCGCACGTCGACCACGGCAAAACCACACTGGTCGACTGCCTGCTGAAGCAATCCGGCACCTTCGCCGCTCACGAGCGCCCGGGCGAGCGCATCATGGATTCGAACGACATCGAGCGCGAGCGCGGCATCACCATCCTCGCCAAGAACTGCGCCATCGAATACGGCGGCACGCGCATCAACATCGTCGACACCCCCGGACACGCCGACTTCGGCGGTGAGGTCGAGCGGGTGCTGTCGATGGTCGACGGGGTGCTGCTGCTGGTCGATGCGGTCGAGGGGCCGATGCCGCAGACGCGCTTCGTGACGCGCAAGGCGCTCAGCCTCGGCTTGCGGGCCATCGTGGTGGTCAACAAGATCGACCGGCCCGGCAGCCGCCCGGCATGGGTGGTCGATCAGACCTTCGATCTGTTCGACAAGCTCGGCGCGAGCGACGCACAGCTCGATTTTCCGGTCATCTACGCCTCGGCGCTGCAGGGCTGGGCCAGCACCGACTACACCGAGCGCCGCCCGGACATGGCGGCGCTGTTCGAGGCCATCCTCGCCCATGTGCCGCCGCCGGCCGCGGACGCCGAGCGCCCGCTGCAGCTGCAGATCTCGACTCTGGATTACAACTCCTACGTGGGGCGCATCGGCATCGGCCGCATCCGCCGCGGCTCGCTGCGGCCGGGGCAGAACGTCGCGCTGCGCTTCGGGATGGAGGACCGCGGCGCGGCGCGCGTCGGCCAGGTGCTCGCCTTCCAGGGTCTCGAGCGGTGTCCGGTCGACGAGGCGAGCGCCGGCGACATCGTCGCCGTCACCGGCATCGAGGCGGTGAACATCGGCCTCACGGTGTGCGACGCCGAGCAGGCCGAGGGTCTGCCGCCCATCCGGGTCGACGAGCCGACGCTGGCGATGAACTTCCAGGTGAACACCTCGCCGTTTGCCGGCCGCGAAGGCCGGTTCGTCACCAGCCGGCAGCTGCGCGAGCGGCTGTACCGCGAGCTGCAGAGCAACGTCGCGCTGCGGGTCGAGGACACCGCGGAGGCCGACGTGTTCCGGGTCTCCGGGCGCGGCGAGCTGCACCTCACCGTTCTCATCGAGAATCTGCGCCGCGAGGGCTACGAGCTCGCCGTGTCGCGTCCCCAGGTGCTCACCCGCACGGTGGACGGCGAGCTGCACGAGCCCTACGAAGCGCTCACGGTCGACGTCGAGGAGGCGCACCAGGGCACCGTCATGGAGGCGCTCGGCGAGCGGCGTGCCGAGCTCGCCGACATGAGCAGCGACGGCGCCGGTCGCGCCCGTCTCGAGTACCGCGTGCCGGCGCGCGGCCTGATCGGCTTCCAGGGCGAGTTCATGACGCTCACGCGCGGCACCGGCCTGATGAGCCACATCTTCGACGGCTTCGCTCCCGTGAAGGGCGAGATTCCCGAGCGCCGCAACGGGGTACTGGTGAGCAACGAGCAGGGCGAGGCGGTCGCCTATGCGCTGTTCAACCTGCAGGAGCGCGGCCGGCTGTTCGTGAGGCCCGGCGAGAAGATCTACGAGGGCATGATCATCGGCATCCACAGCCGTGACAACGATCTGGTGGTCAATCCGATCCGCACCAAGAAGCTCACCAACATCCGCGCCGCCGGCAAGGACGAGGCGATCCTGCTGACCCCTCCCATCGAGCTCACGCTGGAATATGCGGTCGAGTTCATCGCCGACGACGAGCTGGTCGAGGTGACGCCGGACTCGATCCGCATCCGCAAGCGCCACCTCAAGGCCCACGAGCGCAAGCGCGCCGCGCGCAGCGAGACGGCTCTGTCGGCCTCGGCCTGAAGGGCGCGGCCGCGCCGCGCGGCCTGCCCGGCTCTAGATCTCGTGCACGGCGGAAATGCCGATGAAGCGCAGGAACTCGGAGCGCGTGCGCGCGTCGCTGCGGAACGAGCCGGTCATGCGGCTGGTGACCATCGATACGTTGCGCTTGTGCACGCCGCGCGTGGTCATGCATTCGTGCAGCGCATCGACCACCACGCCCACGCCGCGCGGTTTGAGCACCTCGGTGATGCACTCGGCGATCTGCGCGGTGAGCTTCTCCTGCACCTGGAAGCGCCGCGCGTAGCCGTCCACCACCCGCGCGAGCTTGCTGATGCCGACCACCTTGTCGGCGGGCAGATAGCCGATGTGCACGCGCCCGATCATGGGCGCCATGTGGTGCTCGCAGTGGGACTCGAAGGAGATGTCGCGCAGCACCACCATCTCGTCGTAACCGCCGACCTCCTCGAAGGTGCGCCGCAGGTAGGCCGCCGGATCGATCTGGTAGCCGGAGAACCAGTCGCGATAGGCGTCGACGACCCGCTGCGGCGTATCGCGCAGTCCCTCGCGCTGCGGGTCCTCGCCCGCCCAGCGCAGCAGCGTACGCACCGCCTCCTCCGCGGCGCGGCGGGAAACCTTCGGTCGTTCCCTCGGCATTCGAGCCTCCCCACGGCGAACGCCCGCCCGGAGCGGGCGGCGCGTAAGAGTTTAGCGTGTGGCAGCAGAGCCGCGCGCAATGGCGCGCAGCCCGGACCGCGGTGCGCGCGCCACCGGGTGCGCGGCTAGCGCGGGTTGGCCGCGATCGGGTGCGGGGGAACGCGCCGGTTGACGACCATGCGGTCGTTCAGCTCGCTCACCGCCTGGCTGCCGGTGCGTACGAAGAGAAACGGCAGCAGCGCGTGCACCAGACAGGCGATGCCGGCCCCGATCAGGCGCAGGCCGAAGCAGGCGGCGCGACCCATATGCTCGCTATAGGTCTCGCCGACCGAGGCCGGGTGCTCCGTGAAAGCCCGGATGAGATTCATTCGTCCATGGTAGCCCGCCACCCGTGCGACTCGGTTGCAAAACCCTGGCGATCCGGCTCGGGTTGCGCAACAATATTGCGCTCTGACTCAGTCATTTGAACCAAAGTTTCATGGATAAGCTGGATGCCAGGATCCTGGACCTCCTCCAGAGCGACGCTGAGCTGACCGCGGCCGAGATCGCCGACCGCGTCGGGCTCTCGAAAGCCCCGTGCTGGCGGCGCATCCAGCGGATGCGGCGCGACGGCGTGATCCGCCGCACCGTGGCGCTGCTCGATGCGCATGCGCTCAACGTCGGCACTACCGTGTTCGTGACCCTGAAGACCGCCAACCACAGCGAGGCGTGGTTCGCGAGATTCGTGCGCGCGGTGCGCGACATTCCCGAGGTCACCGAGATTCACCGCATGAGCGGCGACGTCGATTATCTGATCCGGATCGTGGTTCCCGACATCGACGCCTACGACGGCGTGTACAAGCGGCTGATCTCGGCGGTGGAGTTCCAGGACGTGAGTGCCAGCTTCGCGCTCGAGACCATCAAGTCGACGACCGCGCTGCCCCTCGACTACCTGAAGCTCGAGTGAGGCGCTGCCGCGCGTGCCGGGCGGCTATTGTTCCGCGGCCGCGCCGGGCGCGCGTCCGGCCGCGTCATTCGCGCGGATGATCTCCTCGATGCGCGTCCGGATCGCCGCGGCGTCGACGTCGTAGGCGCGGGTCGCGAGCACCGGCGCCGCGCGCGGCTCGGCCGCCAGTTGCCGGCCGGAGTCGTTCTGCACGTCGACCCGCACACGCATCGACAGCCCGATGCGCAGCGGATGCCGCTCGAGGTCGGCCGGCTCGAGTGCAATGCGCACCGGCACCCGCTGCACGACCTTGATCCAGTTGCCGGTGGCGTTCTGCGCCGGCAGCAGCGCGAACGCGGCTCCGGTCCCCATGCCGAGCCCCTCGACGCGGCCGTGATACTCGACACCGCCGCCATACAGATCGGCGCTGACGCGCACCGGCTGCCCGATGCGCATGCGCTCGAGCTGCACCTCCTTGAAGTTGGCCTCGATCCAGACCCGCTCGAGGGGCACGATCGCCATGAGCGGCGTGCCGGGCGTAATGCGCTCGCCGAGCTGCACCGTGCGGCGGGCGACGTAGCCCGATACCGGCGCGCGCACGCGGGTGCGCTCGAAGTTGAGCCAGGCGTGCTCGACCTGGGTGGCCGCAAGGCGCACCTCGGGGTTGTCGGCCACGCCGGTGTGCCCGACGAGCGCCAGGCTCGCCGCGAGACTCTTCTGCGCGGCGGTGAGCGCGTCGCGCGCATCGCGCACCGCGTCCTGCGCGTGGCCGAGCTCCTCGGCCGATACCGCACCGCTCGTGGCGAGCCCGCGGCGGCGCCCGAGATCGGCCCGCGCGCGGTCGAGGTCGGCGCGGCGCTGTGCGACGATCGCCGCGAGCTGGTCGCGGTTGGCGAACACCGTGTGCACCTGGCGCACCGCGCGCGCCAGCTGCTCTTCCGCCTCCCGCAGCGCGATGCGCGCGTCGGTGGCATCGAACCGTACCAGCTCCTGCCCGGCCTGTACCCGGTCGGTGTCGTCGGCGCCGATCGAGATCACCGTGCCGCTCACCTGTGAATTGACGTTGACGAGGTCGCCAGCGACGTAGGCGTCGTCGGTGCTCTGATAGCGGCTCGCGTACAGGAACCACCAGGCCGCCGCGCCGAGCGCGACGACCACGAGCGCCACGCCGAGCACCCCGAGCCAGGTCTGGCGGCGCCGCCGCAGCAGCCGCGTGACGGGCGAGGCAGCGGTGGCGGGGGCATCCATGGCGGCGGTGCTCGCGTGCAGGCTCAGGTCACGGCGGTGAGCGGCCGTCAGGCCGGCGGCGCGGCGGGCGCGTAGCCGCCGCCGAGCGCGCGCACCAGGTCGACGCTGAACGTCAGCCGCCGCGCCTTGAGCTGGGCGCGCAGCCCCTGCGCGAGCAGCACCTGGTTCTCACTCGAGAGCACGCTCAGGTAGTTGTCGAGTCCCGCGCGGTAGCGCTCGGTGGTCAGGTCGTAGGCACGCTGCGCCGCGGCGAGTGCCGTCTGCTGCTCGCTCGACTCGCGCTCGAGCGCCTGCCAGTTCGCCACCACGTCGGCGACATCGTGCACCGCGTCGACGAGCGTCTGATTGTAGCGGCCGACCGACTCGTCGAATTGTGCCTCGCGCGCCGCCAGTGCGCCGCGCAGCTGCCGGCGATTGAACACCGGCAGGCTGAGCGCCGGGCCGGCGCCGAGGATCCGGTCGGAGGCATCGAACAGCTTCGCAAGCCCGATGCTCTGCAGGCCGGCGAACGCCAGCAGATTGACGTTGGGGTAGAAGTCCGCCTCCGCGGCCCGCACGCCGTGCGCCGCCTGCTGCACCTCGGCGCGCGCCGCTGCCACGTCCGGGCGTCGGCCGAGCAGGTCCACGGGCAGACGCGCGGGCAG
>DASSQU010000154.1:0-7125 GCA_035702325.1 Steroidobacteraceae bacterium | reverse complement strand
CTCGCGGTCGTCAACTGGGGCCGCCATCTCGGGATCGATGCGGAGGCGGCGCTGCGCGCGGCCAACGCCAGGTTCGAGCGCCGCTTCGGCGACATGGAGCGCCGCGCCGCGCAGCGCGGGCTCGTGCCCGAGCAGCTCTCGGGGGCGCAGTGGGATGCGCTGTGGGAGGAGGCGAAGCTGAACGGCGGCTGAAGGGAAGCGGCTCCGGCCGCGGGTGCGACGCGCGCGCACCGGATGCGTTACGCTTGCCGGCGCGAACATGAACACGCAGCGACTCATGTTGCTGGTGCCGCTGTTGGCGGCATGCGGCGCCCTGGCTGCCCCGGCACGCGGCGGCAGGACGCCGTTGCAGCCGGGCGATTTTCCGCCGGCCCGGGCGGCGATGCTCACCGCCACCGCGCTGTCGATCGACCAGGCCGTGAAGATGGCCGAGCAGCGTTTCCACGCGCGGGTCGTCAAGGCCGAGACCGAGCGCGACGGCGGCCACACCGTGTACGTATTGCGCCTGCTCGACGATGCCGGCCGCGTGTGGACCGTGCGCGTCGACGCGGCGAGCGGCACGGTGCTGTAGCGGCACGGGCGGCGGACCGCACATGCGCGTACTGGTGGTGGAGGACGATGCGGCGCTGCGCGAGGCGCTCAAGTCGCGCCTGGCGGAATCCGGCTTCACGGTCGATGCGGTAGCCGACGGGAACGAGGGCCTGTACGCGGGCCTCGAGTATCCGCTCGACGTCGCCGTCATCGACCTGGGCCTCCCGGGCCTCTCCGGGCTCGAGGTGATCCGCCGCCTGCGCGCGGCGCGCAAGAGCTATCCGATACTGATCCTCACCGCCCGCGACAACTGGCGCGACAAGGTCGAGGGACTGCAGGCCGGCGCCGACGACTACGTGGCGAAGCCCTTTCACTTCGAGGAGGTGCTGGCGCGGCTGCAGGCGCTGCTGCGCCGCGCCGGGGGCTGGGCGAGCCCGCTGCTGCGCTGCGGCGCGGTGGTGCTCGACACCCGCGCCCAGGCGGTCGAGGTGAGCGGCGCGAGCGTCGAGCTCACCACTTTCGAGTACCGCATCCTCGAGCATCTCATGCTGCGCGCCGGGGACGTGATCTCGAAAACCGAGCTCACCGAGCGGCTCTACGATCAGGACTTCGAGCGCGACAGCAACGTGATCGAGGTGCTGATCGGGCGGCTGCGGCGCAAGCTCGATCCGCACGAGCAGCTGCATCCGATCGAGACCCTGCGCGGCCGCGGCTACCGGTTCGCGCTGCCGCGCGATCCGGGGTCTTAGTGCACTCGCTCAGCCGGCGGCTGCTCGTCTCGGTGTCGGTGCCGCTGGCGCTGTTCTTCGGCGTGATGATGTGGGTGCTCGACACCGGCTTCCGGGCGCTCTCGGAACGCTCGCTGCAGGAGCTGCTCGACTCGCAGATGGTGGCGCTGATCGCGGCCGCCGAGCCGCAGCCCGCCGGGGGCTACGCGCCGGCGCCGCACACCCTGGATGCGCGCCTGGAGAGCCCGCACTCGGGCCTGTACGCGCAGATCCGCTCGCTGCGTCACCTGTGGCGCTCGCCCTCCACCCCGGGCGACGGCGACTTCGGGCCGCTGCTGCGGCGCGGCGAGCGGGTGTTCTCGGCGGCGATCTTCGCCCGCGACCGCGTGGCCATCGAGAGCCGCGCGATCCAGTTCGAGAACGATCCCAACGATCCGCACGGCTTCACTTTCAGTGTGGCCGTCAGCCTGACGCCCTACGAGGCGCAGCTGCTGCGCTATCGCCAGGAGCTCATCGGCTGGTTCATCGGCCTGATGGCCATCCTGCTGGTGACGCTCGCGGCGCTGCTGCACTGGGTGCTGGCGCCGGTGCGGCGCCTGGAGCGCGAGATCCACGAGGTCGAGGAGGGGCGCAGCGACAATCTCGGCGGCGGCTATCCGCGCGAGCTGGCCGGCGTGGCCGCCAACCTGAATGCGCTGCTCGCGGGGGAACGCAAGCGGGTCGCGCGTTACCGCGACACGCTCGGCAACCTCGCCCACAGCCTCAAGACCCCGCTCGCCGTGATGCGCGCGAGCCTGCCGGCCGAGCCGCATGCCGACACGGTGGGCGCGGAGATCGACCGGATGAGCGGGATCATCGAGCACCAGCTGAAGCGGGCCGCGGCCAGCGGCGGGGCGCTGCTCGGCCAGGCGCCGGTGGAGGTCGCCCAGGTGGCGGCGGAGCTGCGCGGGGCGCTGCTGCGGGTGTACGCGCACAAGGACCTGGCGATCGAGCTCGCGGTGGCACCGGGCAGCCAGTTCGTCGGCGACCGTGGCGACCTGACGGAGATGCTCGGCAACCTGCTCGACAACGCCTGCAAGTGGTGCCGCAGCCGGGCGCGTCTCACCGCCTCCAGCGACGAGAATGCCGGGCCCCGCGAGCGGCTGTTCATCACCGTGGAGGACGACGGTCCCGGGATTCTCCCCGCGGATCGGCCGCGGGTGCTGCAGCGTGGCGTGCGCGCCGACCAGAAGGTGCCGGGCCACGGACTCGGGCTCGCCATGGTGTGCGACACGGTCGACCTGTACGGCGGACGCCTCGACGTCGACGATTCGGCGCTCGGCGGCGCGCGCTTCTCGCTGCGCCTGCCGGGACGTTGACGTTACGGCTCGATCCTGAACTCGA
This sequence comes from Steroidobacteraceae bacterium, assembly GCA_035702325.1. GTDB lineage: Bacteria > Pseudomonadota > Gammaproteobacteria > Steroidobacterales > Steroidobacteraceae > 13-2-20CM-66-19. The sequence goes on along the minus strand of DASSQU010000154.1, from coordinate 4,483 downwards.
TGCCCTGCGCGAGCGGGAGCTCGCGGCTCCAGTTGACCGTGTTGGTCTGGCGGCGCATGTAGGCCTTCCACGCGTCCGATCCGCTCTCGCGCCCGCCGCCGGTATCCTTCTCGCCGCCGAAGGCGCCGCCGATCTCCGCCCCCGAGGTGCCGAGGTTGACGTTGGCGATACCGCAGTCGCTTCCCGCGGCCGAGAGGAACGCCTCGGCGTTCTGCAGCCGGTCGGTGAACAGCGCCGAGGACAGGCCATGGGCCGCCGCGTTCTGGGCGGCGATGGCGGCGGCCAGCGACTCCACGGGAATCACGTACAGGATCGGCGCGAATGTCTCGGTCTGCACGATCGGCCAGTCGTTGCGGGCGCGCACGATCGCCGGCTCGACGAAGTTGCCGGGGCGCTCGAGCCGGTTGCCGCCGCACAGCAGCTCGCCGCCGGCGGCGCGCGCCGCGGCGAGGGCCGCCTGGTAGCGCTCGACCGCCTGGCTGTCGATCAGCGGGCCCATGAGCGTACCGGGCTCGAGCGGATCGCCGATGCGCACCTGGCGGTAGGCGTGGACCAGGCGCCGCTCGAGCTCGGCCGCCACCGCCTGGTGGACCAGCACCCGGCGGGTGCTGGTGCAGCGCTGGCCGGCGGTGCCGACCGCGCCGAACACGATCGCCGGAACCGCGAGGTCGAGATTGGCGGTCTCGTCGACGATCACGGCGTTGTTGCCGCCGAGCTCGAGGAGGCTGCGGCCGAGTCGCGCGGCGACGCGCTCTCCCACCCGGCGCCCGACCTCGGTCGAGCCGGTGAAGGAGATGAGCGCCACGCGCCGGTCCTCGACGAAGCGCGTGGCCAGCGCCGAGCCCGCGTCGATGAACAGCTGGAAGATCGGCGGCAGATTGCCGGCACGCATCACCCGGGTGCACAGCTGCTGCACCGCGAGCGCGCTCAGCGGGGTCTTCGGCGAGGGCTTCCACACGCAGGCGTTGCCGCAGACCGCCCCGAGCAGCGCATTCCACGCCCACACGGCCACGGGGAAATTGAACGCGGAGATGATCCCGACCACGCCGAGCGGATGCCACTGCTCGGACATGCGGTGCCGCGGGCGCTCCGAGTGCATGCTGAGCCCGTACAGCATGCGCGACTGGCCGACGGCGAAGTCGGCGATGTCGATCATCTCCTGCACCTCGCCGAGGCCCTCGGCGAGGATCTTGCCGTTCTCGAGCGACACCAGCGTACCGAGGTCGCTCTTCGCCCGGCGCAGCTCCTCGGCGAGCTGCCGTACCGCCTCGCCGCGCTTGGGCGCCGGCACTTCGCGCCAGGCGAGCGCGGCCTGGCCGGCGCTCGCGATGACACTCTCATAATCGGCTGCGGTGGCGGGGCGCACCTGGGCGATGAGCGCGCCGGTCGCGGGATTCTTCACGTTGAGGAGCGCCGCCTCGGTGCTAGCCGACCAGCCGGATCCGCACCAGGCGCCGGGGTTGACCGCGGCGAGATCGAGCCGCGCGAGCAGCGCGTTGATGTCCACGCCGCTCACCGCGCCGCCACCTTCTGCCGCCGCTGATGCCCGGCCCTGCCGGCGACCACCACCTCGCTCGAGACGTGTTTGGTGCCGCCCGGGGCGTAGTAGCGGCCGAAGCGGTTGGCGAGGATGTCGGTAAGGCGGAACTGCTCCTGCGCGACGAAGCCGCGGTATTTGCCGGCGCCGGCGAGCACCAGGTCGAGCACCGCGGTGATTCCCGCGGCAGTCGACACCTGGATAGCCGACCACAGCCGCCCGGCGATCACCTGCGGATATATCTTGTTGACGTAATTCTCCTCGCGCAGCTGGCCGTCCTGCCTGCCGGTGACGGCGGCGTATACGATCACCACGTCCTGCAGTGTCTGCGGCACGGCGTTCTCCAGAATGCGCTTGAGCGTGCCGCGGTCGTGATTGAGCTTGAGATCGTTCATCAGCAGGCGCATCTGCTCGCAGTGCCCGGGGTAGCGGATGGTCTTGTAGTTCATCGACTCGCAGTGCGCGCCGTGCGTCTCGGCCAGCGAGCCGAGGCCGCCCGAGGTGTTGAAGGCCTCGTAGCGCATGCCGTCGATCTCGATTTCCTCGAGCCCTTCCAGCGGCGCCACCTCGACCAGGCGCCCCTCGCTGAGCGCCTGGCAGGGATTGCCGTACTCGTTGATGAGTCCCTCGGTCGACCAGGTGAGGGAGTACTTGAGCACGTTGTTCGGGTGCTGGGGCAGGGCGCCGACGCGCAGCTTCACCGCGCGCAGCTCGTCGAAGTGCGTGATGAGCTCGGCGGCCGCGATGCTGATGAAGCCGGGGGCGAGCCCGCACTGCGGCACGAAGGCCTCGGCAGCGCCGGCGGCGATGCCGCGGACCGCGCGCGTGACCTCGACGTCCTCGGTGAGATCGAAGTAGTGCACCCGCGCGCGGCGGGCGGCCTCGGCCACCGCGACGTTGCAGTAGTAAGGGAGGCTCGAGACCACCGCCTCCACCGGCTGCCCGGCGAGGTGGCGCTCGAGGGCCGGCCCGTGGCCGGCGTCGAGACTGAACGCGGTTACGGCGGAGCTGCCGTGCGCGCTCACCACCGCCTCGGCGGCGGCACCGTCGACGTCGGCGAGCTGTACGCGGTAACCCCCGGATTCCGCTAGCAATCCGGAAATCAGCGCGCCAATCTTGCCGGCGCCGAGAACGAGTACGCGGTGCATAGGGTCCCCTCGAAAAGGGGCGCATTCTGCCCTCGCCGCGCCCGGCGCGCCAGTCGCGGCCGGACCCCTCCCGGCGGGCGGCCGGGGGAGCGCGGATGCCATGCTAGGATCGCCCCGATGCGTTCACCGGAAACCACTTCCTGGCACAGCGCCAGCTGGCAGACCCGCACTGCCCGGCAGCAGCCGGTCTACAGCGACCGGGAGGCTCTCGAGCGCACCGTGGCGGAGCTCGCGCGGCTGCCGCCGATCGTCGTGTCCTGGGAGATCGAGGCCCTGCGGGAACGGCTGGCCGCGGCGCAGCGCGGCGAGGCCTTTCTGCTGCAGGGAGGCGACTGCGCCGAGGTGTTCGCCGAGTGCGAGTCGGACATCATCGCCAAGAAGCTCAAGATCCTGCTGCAGATGAGCCTGGTGCTGCTGCACGGGCTGAAGAAGCCGATCGTGCGGGTCGGCCGCATGGCCGGCCAGTACGCCAAGCCGCGCTCGGCCGACACCGAGACGCGCGACGGAGTGACGCTGCCGAGCTACCGCGGCGACCTGGTCAACCGGCCGGAGTTCACCGCCGCGGCACGCGCCCCGGACCCGGCGCTGCTGCTGCGCGGCTACGAGCGCGCCGCCCTCACGCTCAACTTCGTGCGCTCGCTGGTGGCGGGCGGCTTCGCCGACCTGCATCACCCGGAGTACTGGGATCTCGGCTTCGTGCACCACGCACCCCTCAAGGACGCCTACCAGCGCATCGTGCGATCGATCGGCGATGCGCTCGACTTCTTCGAGGGCATCAGCGGCCGGCGCATCCACGAGGCGACGCTGGTGGATTTCTACGCGAGTCACGAGGGCCTGCACCTGCACTACGAGCAGGCCCAGACGCGCTTCATCCCGCGGCAGAACCGCTGGTACAACCTCTCGACCCACATGCCCTGGATCGGCATGCGCACCGCCGCGCTCGACGGCGCCCACGTCGAGTACTTCCGCGGCATCGCCAATCCGATCGGGGTCAAGGTGGGCCCGGCCATGGATGGCGCCTGGCTGCAGGGCCTGGTGACGACGCTCAACCCGCAGAACCAGCCCGGCCGGCTCGCTTTCATCCATCGCTTCGGCGCCCGCGATGTCGAGGGCGCGTTACCGAAGGCCATCGAGGCGGTACGCCGCACCGGGCAGACGGTGCTGTGGGTGTGCGATCCGATGCACGGCAACACCGAGACCACCACCGGCGGCATCAAGACGCGCCGCTTCGAGAACATCCTCCGGGAAGTCGAGCTCTCGTTCCGCATCCACGCCGAGCTCGGCTCGCATCTCGGCGGCGTGCACGTCGAGCTCACCGGCGAGGACGTCACCGAGTGCACCGGCGGGGCACGCGGGCTCACCGATCGCGACCTGCAGCGCGCCTACCGCTCGAGCGTCGATCCGCGCCTCAATCACGAGCAGGCGCTCGAGCTCGCGATGCTGATCGCCGAGCGCAGCCAGAGCCGCCGCGCCGCCGCGCGCGGTTGAGGTGCCGCTGCCGCGAGGACGTTGCGCCGGGGTGAGCGGATGAAGGGCGGGCCGCGCAGCGCCGCCTACGATGCGCACTGCCGGCGCTGTCCGCGCCTCGCCGCCTTCCTCGCCGACGTGCGTGTCCGCCACCCGGATTACTGGGCGCGGCCGGTGCCGTCCTTCGGCGCGGCGCGGCCGCGCATCGTGATCGTCGGGCTCGCCCCCGGCCTGCACGGCGCGAATCGCACCGGGCGGCCGTTCACCGGCGATCACGCCGGGGTGCTGCTCTACCGGACGCTGCACGAGTTCGGACTCGCGAGCCGGCCGA
>DASSQU010000153.1:0-5066 GCA_035702325.1 Steroidobacteraceae bacterium | reverse complement strand
CACCGAGCACGAAGTACGCCGCCTGCTCGAGTACTGCGGCCTGCCGTTCGAGTCCGCCTGCCTGCGCTTCTACGAGAACGAGCGCGCCGTGCGCACCGCGAGCTCCGAGCAGGTGCGCGTGCCGATCTACAATGAAGGCATCGAGCAGTGGCGCCGCTTCGAGGCGTGGCTCGATCCGCTGAAGAACGCGCTCGGCACCGTGCTCGAGCGCTACCCGCAAGTGCCCGAGTTCGACTACGGTCAGCGCGGCAGCTGACCGCCACAACTATCCAAGACTGAACACCCGAGGGGAGAGCAATGCAGCGCAGCCGATCACGCAAGCTGGAAAGAATGGCCGCCAGGGCACGGGCGACCGGGGCAGCGGCAAGCGGTGCGCTACTGCGGCGCGCGCCGATCGCAACCGCCATCATGGCCGCGGTGCCGCGGCTGTATGCCGCCGACGTCGATACCAGCAGCAACCAGGCGGCCGGCCCGGGCGGACTCCAGGAAATCGTGGTGACGGCCGAGAAGCGCACCGAGAACCTCCAGGACGTGCCGATCAGCATCACCGCGCTCGGTACCGAGAAACTCCAGGATCTCGGCGTGCAGAACTTCAACGATTACGTGAAGTACCTGCCGAGCGTCGCCTACCAGACCAGCGGCCCGGGCTTTGCCAAGATCTACATGCGCGGCGTCGCGAGCGGCGACAATGCCAACCACTCCGGGCCGCTGCCGAGCGTCGGCGTCTACCTCGACGAGCAGCCGGTCACGACCATCCAGGGCCCGCTGGACATCCACGTCTACGATATCGAGCGTGTCGAGGCGCTCGCCGGGCCGCAGGGCACCCTCTACGGGGCGAGCTCGGAAGCCGGCACGGTGCGCATCATCACCAACAAGCCCGACCCGTCCGGATTCAAGGCGGGCTACGACCTCGAGGGGAACACGTTGCGGGGCCAGGGCGGCTACATCGCCGAGGGTTTCGCCAACATCCCCATCTCAGGCAACGCGGCCGTGCGCCTGGTCGGCTACGCCGAGCACGACGGCGGCTACATCGACAACATCCCCGGCACCATCACCTACCCGAGCGACGGCTGCCTGTCGAACTTCACCCCGCCGGCCGCCGGGTGCCAGACTTCCCCGGTGCAGGCGAAGCGCCGCTTCAACCCGACCGATACCTACGGCGGGCGCGCGGCGCTCCGGGTCAACCTCAACGACAGCTGGACCGTCACCCCGACTTTCATGGGCCAGAGCACGCGCCAGGACGGCACGGCGTTCGTCGATCCGGCGCTGGGAGGGGATCTGTCTACCCAGCGCTACTACCCGGACTCCATCTCGGACCAGTGGTGGCAGGCGGCGCTGACCGTGGAGGGCCACGTCAGCAACTTCGACATCACCTATGCCGGCGGGTATCTGCGCCGCAACGATCACACGATCTCCGACTACAGCGACTACTCGCTGCTCTACGACAAGCAGACGACCTACATCGCCTACTTCGAGTCCAACGTGGCGCCGGTCGCCGGCCACACCATCAATCCTTCGCAGTGGATCAACGGCCGCGACCAGTACCGCAAGATGAGCCACGAGCTGCGGGTCGCCACGCCGAAGAGCAACCCGCTGCGTTTCATCGGCGGACTGTTCTACGAGCGTCAGGAGCACTACATCCTGCAGGACTACATCATCGACGAGCTGCCGACGTTTCAGTCCGTCACCGGCTGGCCGCAGACCTTCTGGCTCACCGACCAGATCCGCGTGGATAGAGACTATGCGGTGTTCGGCGAGCTGAGCTACGACCTGACGCCGAACCTGACCGGCACCGTGGGGTATCGCTTCTTCCGCTACGACAACTCGCTCGATGGGTTCTTCGGCTTTGGCCTGAACAACCCGTACAACTCGCACACCGGCGAGGCCGCGACGCTGTTCGATTCCCAGGGCAACCGTATCCCGCCGAACGGCTCGGGCTGTCCGCGCCCCGGCATCCTCGGCGGTCCGTGCGTAGACCTGAGCAGCGAGGTGGAGAAGAGCGGATCCACACCGAAGTTCAATCTGACCTACAAGTTCGACAAGGACCACCTGGTCTACGCGACCTACTCCCGGGGTTTCCGTCCCGGAGGCATCAACCGCCGCACGCAGGCGCCGCCGAACCCGCCACTGGCCACCTATGATCCGGACTACCTGACGAACTACGAGCTCGGCTTCAAGACCGCCTGGCTCGACAACCACCTGCGCTTCAACGGGGCGTTCTTCTGGGAGGACTGGAAGAACTTCCAGTTCGGCTTCCTCGGCCAGAACTCCTTCACCATCGTGCGCAATGCGGGTGCCGCCCGCATCCGCGGCGCCGAGCAGCAGCTCGAGTGGAGCCCGGCGCTGGGACTCGATATCAGCCTCGGTGCGACCGAGCTGGATCCCAAGCTCACCAAGGATTTCTGTCTCGATGTCGACGCCAACGGACTGCCGCAGCCACTCTCGACCTGTCCGGCGTCCGATGCGGCCCCCTCCGGCACACAGCTGCCGACGGTGCCGAAGTTCAAGGGTAACCTCACGGCGCGCTATTCGTTCCCGCTGGCGAACGACGTCACCGCGCACGTCCAGGGCGCGTTCTCCTATCAGGGCGCGACCCGTTCCGAGCTCGTACCCTTCGACGACTCACTCGTCGGCGACCAGCCTGCCTACGGCGTGCTGGACGTCCTCGCCGGATTCGCCAAGGGCAACTTCACCGCGGAGATCTTCGCCGACAACGCGCTCGACAAGCGGGCCGAGGTGTACCGGTTCGCCGAATGCACCATCCAGCTCGCCGGCAATCCGGTCTGCGGCCTGAAGCCGCTCGCGGTGATCAACACCCCGCGCACCATCGGCATAAGGTTCGGCCAGCGCTTCTAGCGGCCAGCGTCAGCCGTGGCCCCGGCCCGCCTCACAGGCGGGCCGGGCGTCAGCCGCGATCGTGGTCGCCGTGGTCGCGCCCACCCCGGTCGTGATCGCCGCGGTCGTGGTCGCCGCGGTCATGCCCGTGCTCGTGGCGCTCGTGCCCGTGCTCGTGCTCCCAGCGCTCGCGATTGAAGCCCGGCTCGTACTCCGCCGATCTCACGAAATACACCGGCCGGTCGCAGGCGTGGTACTCGCGGCAGTGCTTGCGCCAGTGCTTCGCGTGCCCGGGCGGCACGTGCAGATAGAGCGGCGCAGGCGGCGGCACCCCCACCACCAGGGGAGCGGGCTCCACCACCACCGGCTGCGCGTAGACGACCGGCGGCGGGGGTCCGTTACCGATCACCACCTGACCGTAGACGCCCGGCACCACCTGACCGGAAATGACGGCATTGACGCTGACGTTCTGCGCCGCGGCGACGCTGGCGGCCGCAGGCAACGTGAGCGCCGACAGGATCAGCAGACGGATCGTTCGCATGAGTGCCCTCCTCCGCGAGCTCACGGCTCGCCACACGGAGGCGAACTATGCATGAGCCTGTGCAGCTCATGACACGCCTCCGGCCCTGAACGCGGCATGAACTGTGACACGAGTCGCACTTCCGCGGCACTCAGCCCCCGGCCGGCTCGATGAGGCTCGCATCGTTGGGGAGTCTCGGGTTATTGACGCGGCGGCTGACGCGCCAGGCGACCATGAGCTCAGCGGGATAGGGCTCGAGTGCCGCTCTGGCCGCTTCCTTGCCGCCGCTCAGCCAGGCATCGTGATTCTCCTCGGCGAGGACCGCAGGCATGCGCGGCTTCCCGTTGTGCACTTCGGCGAGCAGGCGGTTCGCCGGCACGGTGATCAGCGTACAGGAGTGAACGCAGGAGCCGTCGTCCCGCCGCGAGCGATCCCACAGACCCGCGACGCCGAAGACCTCGCGGTCTGCGAGCCTGAGGAAGAACGGATCGTGCGAGCCGTCGGCATTCACGTGCGGCTCGTAGAAGCCCGCCATGACGAGGATGCAGCGCTGACTGCGCGCCCAGGGATCGCGGTAACTCGGCGCGGTCTCGAGGCGCTCCACCGTGGCGTTGATGGTGGAGGCACTGAGCGGCACGCCGTGCCGCCACCAGGGAACGAGACCCCAGCGCATCATGCGCGCCTCGCGCTCGCCGGCGGCCGACACCACCACCGGCACCTGTTCGGTGGGCAACACCCGGTAGCTCGGCGGGTACTCCCAGCGGCCACGCCGGATGCCGAGAGCGCGCTGCGCCTTGGCGGCCTGGGCGAGGATGTACCTGCCGCACACGGAGTCAATTCCCGATTCCAGGGAACGCTGCTGCACCCGGCGATACCGCCTGGCGTGAACCTGCGCTCGCAGCCGGACCACGCACGCGCATCCAGGCCTCGCGCGGGAAGCTGAGCGAGGCGAGCGACGGCTGCGATCTCGCATTGCAGGGAGGTAAGCGCATGTCTGCTACGCGTCTCAGAGCCTCAGTTGTTCCGCTTGCCGGCTTCCTCGCGCTGATCATCGCATTCCCGGCAGCTCACGCCGTCCCCGCATTTGCGCGCCAGACCGGGCTGCCCTGCCAGACGTGCCACACGGTGGCGCCCGAGCTGACCGCGTTCGGCCGCAACTTCAAATTGCGGGGCTTCGTCCTCTCGACTCTGCCGAAGATCGAGAGTAAAGGCTCGACACCCTTGAGCCTGAACCGCATGCCGGCGTTCGCGCTGGAGATCGATCTGGCAGACACTTTCACCCAGACCAGCCAACCGGGCACGCAGAACGGCAACGTGCAGTTCCCGTCGAAGCTCAAGCTGTTCGCCGCGGGTGCTCTGTCGGACAACATCGGCATGTTCTCGTATCTCGAGTACACGCAGGTGGACGATCACTTCTCCATCGATCTCACGGACATCCGCTACGCCGCTACCGGCTCGATCGCGGGGCGTGAGGTCATCTACGGGATCACGATCAACAACGCCCCGACACTGGAAGATCCGTGGAACACTCTCAACGTCTGGTCCTTCCCCCACGTGCACTCCGAAGTCGCGCCCGGCCCCTCTGCGGTCGCCCTCCTCGGCGGAACCCTGGCCGACTCAGGCATGGTCGCGGGTGTCGGTGGCTATCTCCTCTGGGACAATCACTGGTACGCCGACCTGTCGGTGTACCGCTCCGCCCCGACCGGCAGGG
>DASSQU010000152.1:0-2914 GCA_035702325.1 Steroidobacteraceae bacterium | reverse complement strand
GCAAGGGCAACTACGAGCGCATCTTCGATGCTGCGCGTACCAAGGTGCGGGCTTGGGAGAAGGCCAACGTAAAGCCGCTGTGAGCTGCGTGGGGCCTGCTCAGCGAGGTGCGCAATGACTCGCAGCCGTCAACTGCGCACCACGGCGGCGGCCCTGTGGCTGCTGCTCGCGGGCCTGCTTGGCTGCAGCCTTGTATGGGGCTACGCGCGCGACAAGAGCGATGTCGTGGTGCTGCGCAATGGCGATCGCATCAGCGGCGACATCGCCTCGCTCGAGTTCGGCATCCTCACCCTCAAGACGGACAACATGAGCGATCTCAGCATCGAGTGGCCGGCGGTGCGCTCGATAACGAGCAAGTACGGTTTCGCGATCGAGCGGCGAGATGGAACCAAGTATTACGGCGTAATCGCGACCACCGCGGACGGTGCGGATCTCAGGATCGAGAACGAGCAGGGCGTGACCCTCATGCCGATGGCCGAGGTCGAGCGCATCTCGCGTTTTTCGTCAAGATTCTGGGATCGCATCAACGGGGCGCTCTCGGTCGGCTTCAGCTATACCAAATCGAGCTCGATCCAGGTGAGCAGCGTGAACTTCAACGCCAACTACCGCTCGACGACCGAGGACGGCTCGCTGGCCTTCAGCTCCAACACGACGAAGGACTCGTCCGGGAAAACGACCAACCGCGATCTGCTCAGCGGCGGTGTGATGTTCCTGCGGCAGAGCCGCAACTTTTGGGGGCTGCTCGGCTCACTGGAGCGCGATCAGTCGCTCGGCATCGACGCCCGCCTGGTTGCCGGCGCGGCGCTCGGGCGGCGCTTCGTGCAGTCAACCTACACCGAGGTGACGGGTATCGCCGGCATCGTAGGTACGGAAGAGTGGATCGTCGACGACTCCTCGCCCAAGGCCAGTGTCGAGGCGGTGGTGGGCGGCACCTGGAATGTCTTCAAGTTCGTCGATCCGAAAACGCGGCTCGACCTTGGGCTCTATGTGTTCCCGAGCCTGACCGAGAGCGGCCGCTACCGCAGCACCGGTAACCTCAATCTCACCCACAAGTTTCCCCATGACATCACGCTCGGGCTCACCGGTTACCTGAGCTACGACAACCAGCCGCCTGAGCCTACAGCGGAAAAGAGCGACTACGGCGTGACCCTCAACGTGGGCTATACGTTCGGGCAATAGCTCTTGGAACCTACCGGCTGCCCCAAAGGGCAGTAGGCGGACACGGGTGTGCTTGTTAGCGTGTCCGCCAGCCGGCGAATTGCACCGGAGAAGAAGTGGCGAGCAGCGTAAACGTCGTACGGGTCGACCTGACCAGGACACTCCCACGGCCGGAGGCCCAGCGCAGCGGCAATGGCCTGTCTTTGGCCTGCTGCCCGGCGCGGGCCGCGCTCACTACGGCCGAGGCGCAACCGCCCGGTGTCGGTCTGGATCTGGCACAGGTGTCGATACTCGACGGCGATCACACCGTTGCCCAGACGATGGCGCGGGTGCTCCAGACGGAAGGCTTCAGTGCCCGCGCCTTTTTGTCGGCGCCGGAGTTCATGGCGCAGCCCGAGCCCGCCCTCGCGGGATGCCTCGTTGCGGATGCCAGCACGCCCGGCCGAGCCGGCCTCGAGCTGCTACGGGAACTCACCGCCCGGCAATCGCTGCTTCCCGTCATTCTGCTCATCGCCCCGGGCGACACCCGCACCGTGGTCAAAGGCATGAAGGCGGGCGCCATCAATTGCCTTCCCAAACCGGTGCAGCGTGCAGAGTTGCTCGAGGCGGTGCGGGAAGCGTTGGCCGAGAGCAGGGCGGTGCGTGCACAGCGCGCAGCTCAGTTGCGTGTGCGGCAGATGCTCGAGCGGCTGACTCCGCGCGAGCGCGAGGTGCTCGATCTGGCACTCGATGGGCTGCTCGTCAAGCAGATCGCGGCGCGCCTCGGCACCGCGGAAAAGACCATCAAGACGCACAAGGGACGGCTGATGCGGAAGATGGAAGTGCGCTCGACGCTCGCGCTGGTGCAGCTGATGGTCAATGCGGGGATCCCGCCGGTGGCCTCGGCGGGTCAGCCGAGCGCGTAAAGGGCACGCTCGAGCGTTCAGCTCACCGAGCCCGTCCGAGCACCTCACTGATCGGCGGCGCGGCGGCCGGCACCGCCTGGCGATAGTCCTTGCCGAGAAAGGCAGCCACGGTCGCTGCAATCTGCGCCTGATGCACTTCCGCAGTGTTCCGGCGCTCACCGAGCGCAGGGGTATCCGGGCCGAGCACTGCAATCCATATGTTCTCGGACCCTTTCTGCTCCACCCCATGCTCCTTCCAGTCCACTGGTCCGCTGCCGCGGCCGTGATCGGTGGTGATGATGAAGGTGGTGCTGTCGCGGTAGGCCGGAAGCGCCTGCAGCCGCTCCCACAGCTCGCGGACGTAGCCATCGAAACTGTGGGCACTGTGGAGCAGGAGGTCATAGCGGCCCGCATGGGCCCAGTTGTCGGTCTCGCCGTATCCAACGAACAACACGCGCGGCTGCTGCTTGGCGAAGGAGTCGAGCAGCGGCACCTGCAGGAACGCGTCGTAGAGATCCTCCTTATCGAAACGGGTCGCCGACTCGTAGAGGTGATTCATCAACTCCTGCCGCGGCGTGAGTGAACCGTGGTAGGGCAGGTCCCACCCGACCTGCAGCGGCAGATGGCTGCGTGGCACGTTGAAGATGTCCTTGAAAGCCGCCCAGGTGGCGTAGGCAGTTACCTTGCCGTGAAGCTCCGGCAGTGTATTAAGCCATTCCAGCACCGAGATGTTCGGATTGGGACCGAACTCATTCGAGTCGATGCGCACATCGGGATGGCCCGTCAGCATTTCGTTGTATCCAGGGTAGGAGAACGCCAGCCCATTCGTGACGCGCGCCACGCTGCCGACTGTCTGGTTGCCGAAAATCTGC
>DASSQU010000151.1:0-5968 GCA_035702325.1 Steroidobacteraceae bacterium | reverse complement strand
GATGGGCGCCTCGATCGGCCGGCGCTGCGCGACATCGTGTTCTCCGATCCCAAGGCACGCGCGGATCTAGAGGCCCTCACGCACCCGGCAATCGGCGCCGCGATGGAAGCCCGCTCGGCGGCCGCGGGCGGCCCCTACCAGATCCTGGTCATTCCGCTCCTGGTGGAGAAGAACCTCGGCTCACACGTCGACCGTGTGCTGGTGATCGACTGCGACGAGGAAATGCAGATCCGCCGCCTGCAGCAGCGTGATGGCTCGACGCGGGACCAGGCGCAGCGCATCCTGGACGCACAGGTGCCGCGCGCCGCGCGCCTCAAGGCGGCGCACGACGTCATCCGCAACGATGCCGACGTGCGCGCCGTCGAGGCTCAGGTCACGGCGTTGCACCCGCGCTACCTCGAGCTCGCGCGCTCGAGCACAATACGCGCATGACCGAATCCGCTGCGCCCGAGTCCGGCGCCGGCCCGGCGCCCGAGACCGAAGACGTCACGCTGGTGTTCGAGCAGCCGCTCAACGAGCGCCTGCGCACGTTCCTGCGTCTCGACTTCCTCTACAACCAGGCGCTCTATCACAACGAGACGGCGAGCCAGTGGGGCAGCCGTGCCGCCATGGCGAGCCTGATCGACATCCTCGCCATCACGACGCGCGGGGACGTGCGCTCGGACGTGCTGAAGGAGCTGGAGAGTCAGCTCGCGGCGCTCAACGCGCTGCAGTCCAATCCCGGCGTCGACGCCCAGCGGCTCAAGACCGTCGTGGCGAACCTGACGCGGCTGCGCACCGACCTCACGAGCGCGGGCTCGGCCATCCTGCAGCCCCTGCGGAACTCGGAATTCCTCAACGGCATCAAGCACCGCAGCACGATTCCCGGCGGCACCTGCGAGTTCGATCTGCCGGACTACTACTTCTGGCTCACCCGGCCCGACGAGCTGCGTATGCGCAGCTTCAATCAGTGGCTCGGGCTCCTGCGCCCCATGTGCGATGCGATCGCGGAGCTCCTGTGGCTCACACGGCAGAATGGCCGTGCCCGCCAGGAGATCGCGCGCGGCGGGACTTTCAACATCGGCTTCGAGCGGGACAACCCGCTGCAGCTGCTGCGGATCGCGCTCCCCGCCGCCGCCGGACTGTACCCGGAGATCAGCGGCAGCCATCATCGCTGCAACGTGCGGTTTCTCGCCTGGAAGGGCCTCACCGCGCGGCCCGTGCAGACCCAGGAAGACGTCCCGTTCACGCTCACCTCCTGCACCTGAGCCGCGTCGAAGATGAGTTCCATCCGGGTCAGGTGTCCGACGTGCCGGCGTGAGCTCGAATGGGACACCGCACCCTTTCGTCCCTTCTGCAGCGAGCGTTGCCGGCTGATCGACCTCGGCGCCTGGCTCACCGAGCAGCGGGTGATCCCCGGCGACACCGACTCCGGCGCGGAGACGGACCCGACGCCCACTGATGAGCCCCCGCAGCAGGGCACTTCCTGAGCATGGGATTCCGGCTCAAGGCGTTCGCCCTGCACGTTTCCGGAAGCGCCAGCGCATTGACCCTGGTGCTGGGGACGCTCTACCTCGGCTGGTATCGCTGGCCGGGCTGGTATCTCAGCGGAGTGCTGCACGTGGCGGGCATTCTCGTCGTGGTGGACGTCGTGCTCGGACCCACCCTGACCCTGATCGTCGCCAATCCGCGCAAACCCCGCCGGGAGCTGGCGCGGGACGTCACCATCATCGTCACCGTACAGCTCGCTGCGCTGCTCTACGGCACGACGACCCTGTGGCTCGGGCGGCCGCTCTATTACACCTTCTCCGTGGATCGCCTCGAGCTCGTGCAGGCGTCCGATCTCAAGCCGGCGGATATCCTGGCTGGGCGGCGCGAGAACCCGAGCCTGGCGCCTTACTGGCTCAGCCGGCCACGCTGGGTCTGGGCGCCGCTGCCGGCGGACCCCGACGAGGCGCAGAAGATCGTCAGCGGGACTGTGTTCGGCGGCACCGACGTAATCCAGATGCCGCGTTACTTCAAGACCTGGGACGAAGGACTGCCGCAGCTGCGGACAAAACTCGAGGCGCCGGAGGCGATGAAGTTCTTCTCGCGCAGGGAGAAGCAGACGCTGCGGCAGCGCATGATTCAACTCGGACTGGCACCGGATCACCCCGACACCATGGTCCTGTGGGCCGGAAGCCGGCGGGTTCTCGTAGTCTTCGACCCCGCGACGCTGCGCCTGCGGGCCATCCTCCGGCCCGACTGAGCGCGCTCAGGGCGCAGGCCGCGCCGGCTCTGCCGCGGATCCGGGCGCCGGCACGACCAGCCACTTGGCGAGAAATGCCCACTGGTCGGCGTAATCGTCGACCTGCATCCACACCGGCTTGCCGGCGCCGTGACCGGCGCGCGTCTCGACCATGATGAGAATCGGATTCGGGCAGGCCTGGGCCGCCTGCAGCGCGGCGGCGAACTTGTAGCTGTGCCAGGGCACGACGCGATCGTCGTGGTCGGCGGTGGTGACGAGCGTCGGCGGGTAGCAGGTGCCCTTCTTCACGTTCTGATAGGGCGAGTAGGCGTAGAGCGCGTTGAAGAGCTGCGGACTCGCCTCGGCGAGCCCGTAGTCGGAGGACCACTGGCGCGCGTTGGCGCTCGCCGTCTGGTAGCGCAGCATGTCGAGCACGCCCACCGCGGGCAGCGCCGCGCCGAACAGGTCCGGCCGCTGCGTGAGCACGGCGCCGACCAGCAGCCCGCCGTTGCTGCGCCCGTAGATCCCTAAGCGCGCGCTGCGGGTGTAGTGCTGATCGATCAGATACTCGGCGGCGGCGATGAAGTCGTCGAACACCTGCTGCTTGTGGACCAGCGTGCCGGCCTTGTGCCACGCCTCGCCGTACTCGCCGCCGCCGCGCAGGTTCGCCTCGGCGTAGACCCCTCCCATTTCGAGCCACGCCTGCACCGCCGGGCGGTACTGCGGAGTGAGCGAGATGTCGAATCCGCCGTAGCCGTAGAGCAGCGTCGGCTGGTTGCCGTCCCTCGCCAGGTCGCGCCGGTGCGTGATGTACATCGGCACGCGCGTACCGTCCTTGCTGGTGTAGAAGACCTGCTCGGTGAGGTACGCGGCGCCCGAGACGGGCAGCTGCGGCGCGCGCCACAGCGTCACCTGATTCGTCGGCACGTCGAGCCGATAGATGCGGCGCGGTGTGAGGAAATCCGTGTAGCCGAAGAAAGTCTCCGTCTGCCGGCCCTTGCCGCGGAAGCCGTCGATCCCGCCCTTGCCCGGCAGCGGCACCTCGCCCGCCGGCCGGCCGTCGCGCTCGTAGAGCCGCGCGATGCCGTACGCATCCTCCACGTAGCGGGCGATGAAACGCCCGCCGACGTAGCTCGCCTCCTCGAGGGCGGCGCTCGCCTCCGGCACCACCGTGCGCCAGGTCGCCGGTGCGCGCGCGTCGACCGCGATGACGCGGCCCCGGGGGGCGTCCTTGGTCGTCCGGAAGTAGAGCTCGTCGCCGCGTGAGCCGATGAAGGTGTAGAGCGCGTCCCACGCCGCGAACAATGGTGTCACCCTGGCGCGAGGTGAGCGCAGGTCGAGAAGGTCGACGCCGTTCTTCTCGTAGCCGTCGAACTCCGTGATGACGAGGTAACGTCCGTCGTCGGTGACCCGGCCGGAGGGAATGCGGGTCGGATGGTCGGTGACCGCGTAGACCAGCCGGTCGTCCTCCTGTGCCGTTCCGAGCCGGTGAAAGTACAGCGACGGTCGCCCCGAGTCGTCGCCCTTGCCGTCGGCGAGCGCCGGGTAGCGGCTGTAGTAAACGCCCGAGCCATCGTGTGCCCAGGAAACGCCCCAGAATTTCGTGTGGTGCAGAGTATCGGCGAGGTCGCTCTCATCGCTCACCCGGCGGAAGCGCCACACCTGCCAGTCCGTACCGCCGTCGGATACCGCGTAGGCGACGAGGTCGCCCTGATCGTCGGGAGCGAACTCGGAGATCGCCACGGTCGCATCCGCCCGAACGGCGTTCGGATCGAACAGCACGCGACCGGGGGAGTCGAGCGCACCGGAGTCGAACAGTACGCTCTGGTTCTGCCGCCCGTCGTTGTGCAGGTAGAAATAGTGCCCGCCGCGCCTGACCGGCACGTCGAAGCGCTCGTAATTCCACAGCTCCGAGAGACGGGCCTTCAGCCACCGGCGCTGCGGGATCGCATCGAGCCGCGGACGCGACACGGCGTTCTGCGCCGCGACCCACTGCTGCACCGCGGGCGAGCCGAGATTCTCGAGCCAGCGGTAGGGATCGGCGACCCGCGTGCCGAAGAAGTTATCCGCGACATCGACCCGCGCGGTCACCGGGTAAACCGGCGCCGTCGCCGCCGGCGGCAGCCCGATGGCAGTATCGGTCGCGGTGCGCATCGGCTTGCCGCCGGGGCCGGGGCCGGGAAGGGGCTCGCGGTTGCCGACCTGTGCCGAAAGACACGCGCCGAGGAGTGCCGCGGCGCACGCTGGAACGATCCACCGCAAGCGCTCGGGAGTCATGAGCTTCCTCGCCGCTGGCGGTCCTTAGCCGCGGCCTCTCACCTCAGGGGAACTTGATCTTGCCGCCGCCCGCGGCCGGGCCCGGTCCCGGCCCGATGCCGCCGCCGCCGACCTCCGGCACGACGATGCGCGAGGCCGCCTCGCGGCGCAGCTCGCGCGCCTCGTCGATCGCCTGCTCGAGCGCGATCTTGACGCCCTCGGGGAATTTCTTCAGCGCCTCCTCGAGCGTGCGCGCCTCGATCTCGAAGCCGAGCGGCAGCACGCCCGCCGGCGTGAGCAGCTGCGTCTGGCCCGAGAACAGCACCGCCCGTGTGGGATCCACAGCGCCGTCGGCCGTGACGGGCGTCAGGCGCCGGATGCTGCCGGCACGGCGGTCGGTGAAGACGTCCTCGCGATACAGACTCTTCGGGTCCAGTTCGATGTCGGGAAGATCGTTGGGGCCTGCCATACGGTCATTGTACACGCACCCCGCACGAAGCCTTGCGGACATGGGAGCCGGCACTCATTCACGAGCGACTCAATCGTGCAACGGAGGCTCGGTTGGAATGACATTTCCCGGGGCGTGAAAAACAGGGATGTTTTTCCCGCAGCCCCCAGGGAAGGGTTTACGGCGGCCCGGGAAGGTCATTCCAAGCGAGACTCCGTGCAAAGGAGCTCAGTCGCCCCGTGGCGCCGGCGCCGGCAGCCGCTGCAGGGCTTCGACGAACGGCCGGTCGGCCTCGAGCAGATCGTGCCCGGCGAGGTGCGCGGGTGCGACCCATTTGAGGAGCTGCCCGTCGAGAGCGCGCGGGGCGCCCGCAAATCGCTCGACGATCCACATCGAGAGCTCCACCCGGCGATCCTCGTAAGCGTGCTCGAAGCGCATCAGCGGGCGGCTGGCGATCACCTCCACGCCGAGCTCCTCGCGCAGCTCGCGCGCGAGCGCCGCGGCTTCCGGCTCTCCCGGGGCCACCTTGCCGCCGGGAAATTCCCAGCGCCCGGCGAGATGCGTCCCACGCGGGCGCCGGGCGATCAGCACGCGGCCCTCGCCGTCGTAGAGTGCGGCCGCCACGACCAGGATCACGGGCTTCGTGGCGCGCACCGGCGCTTGGGCCCGCTATTCCACGCTGGAGAGCGCGCCGTGGCAGTGCTTGTACTTCTTGCCCGAGCCGCAGGGACACGGCTCGTTGCGCCCGACCTTGCGCTCGCCCCGCACGAAAGTTCCGGAGGGCTCGGGCGATGGCGGGGGCGGCGGCGCAGACGGCGGCGGCCGTGCAGCGGGACGCGCGGCGAGCGCACCGGGTGCCGCGAGGACTCCGGCGGCGGGTTCGGCCGCGCGCTCGCCCTGCCCGTCACCGGCCAGCAGCGAGCCCATCTCCGCGTGCTGCGCCTGCAGCGCGCGCATCAGGCGGCGCCGGCGCTCCTCCTCCTCGCGGTCGATTTCCTCCTGGGTGCGGATCTCGATCTTGGCCATCACCGAGGAGGTCTCGAACTTGACGCGATCGA
>DASSQU010000150.1:0-2212 GCA_035702325.1 Steroidobacteraceae bacterium | reverse complement strand
GCGGCTCGCGCGGCGGCACGGGCTCGAGATCCGCTGGTTCGACCGCAAGCCCGTGCTGGCGCGCGACAAGGACCGCGAGGTGCGCAGCATGGTGCGCTCCTTTTTCGAGGCACCGCGCATCGTGTACGCCAATCGCGCGCTGCAGTCGGATACGGCGCGCCTGAAGTTCGATCTCGCCGCGCATCTCGGCCACAAGGTGCTGCACGGCGGGGATGGACTGAAGTCCGCACACGCCACTGGCGGTGAGATGGGCGGCAGCCCCGAGGGCGGCTCGGGCGCCGCCGGCATGAACGCACAGGACGTGCTGCACGCGTGGCGCGACTTCGAGTGCAGCTTCTTCGCCGGTGCGCTGCTGGCGCCGCGCGTGCCGTTCCGCCGCTTCCTGGCGCGCGAGCGTTACCGCATCGAGGCGGGTGCGCGGCTCGAGCTCACACCCGCCGTAGTGATGCGCCGCATGACCAAGGTGTCGCCCTATCCTTACTGGCACTTCTTCGATGCCTACCCGCCCGGCTATCTGCGCGCGGTCTACCGCGGCAACGGCATTCCACTCCCGTGGGGCAATCTCGCGCAGGTGAGCGATCCGTGCCCCAACTGGGCGGTGTTCCGCATGATCGACGGTGCGCATGGCGCGAGCGGCTCGCAGATCTCGGTGCTGCGCGATGGCGAGCGCTCGCTGCTCTACTGCTGCCACTCGATCCGTGTGCACGACATGGCCGGCAACCCGCACGTGCTGTCGGTGGGAGTCGACCTCGCGCCGGCACTCGCCTCCAACGGCATCGAGAGCGACACGGTGATCGAGTCGATCTTCCGCGAATGCCTGCACCGGCGCGGCGAGGCGCGCATACCCAAGGCCGCCAGCCAGGCGTTGGGGACGATCGCCAACGTGCTGAACATCGCGTGGATCGGCGATGCGCTCGCCTCCCCGGCGCGCATCATCTGTCCGCGCAGCAACCGCTGCCCACGCCCGGAGCGCTGCGAGGGCGCCCGCCCCTCACGGGCGCGCGAGATCGCCGATGTGCGCGAGGAGATCCTCGGACGCGAAAGCTGATGGCATCATTGCAGCGGTCTCGCATGCCCATGGAGATGCCATGTTTTCAGCCCGCCGCCCGACCGCCGCCCTGTTGATCGCGCTCGCCTTCGAGCCTGCCGGGGCCGCGCCCAGCCCGCAGGCCGTCATCGATCCACAGGCCGAGCGTGCGCAGGTCAGCGAGTGGCGCGCCCGGCGGGTCGAGGCACTCACGAGCGACAGCGGATGGCTGACGCTCACCGGCCTTTTCTGGTTGAAGGAGGGCGAGAACAGCTTCGGCCGTGCGCCCGACAACGCGCTGGTGCTCGCGCACCCGGCGCTCGCCGAGCATTGCGGCACCTTCAGTGTGAGCGGACAGAAGGTGCGCTTCACGGCCGCAGCGGGCAGCGGTGTCACCACCTCGGGCCGGACGGTGAGCTCGCTCGAGCTGAGCGCCGACAGCGCCGGAAATCCGACCGTGCTCGCGAGCGGGACGCTGCGCTTCTACCTCATCGAGCGGGCCGGCAATCTCGGGGTGCTCGTACGCGACCTGAACAACCCCCACCGCACCGGCTTCCGGGGTTTCAGCTACTTCCCGGTGAGCACCGACTGGGTGTTCGATGCGCGCTTCGAGCCCTACCGGCCGGCGCGTCGCATCACCATCATCAACATCCTCGGCATGCAACAGGAGTACGCTTCGCCCGGCGCGCTGGTGTTCGAGAAGGACGCCCGCGAGTGGCGTCTCGACACGGTGCTCGAAGAGCCGGGCGACGAGGAACTGTTCGTCATGTTCGCCGATGCGACGAGCGGGCACGAGACCTACGGCGCCGGACGCTTCCTGTACGTCGCACTGCCGAGCGCCGGGCGCACGCGCCTCGACTTCAACAAGGCCTACAACCCGCCCTGCGCACTGAATGACTTTGCCACCTGCCCGCTGCCGCCGCCGCAGAACCGCCTGAAGCTCAGGGTCGAGGCGGGGGAGAAGACTTACACCGGCGCGCACGGCGACGCGCCGACCCCGGGCGCTGCGGACGCTACTTCCCGCGCAGACGCTGCGACTGCACCAGGCGGGTACGCGCCATGACCCGCTGGCGCGCTGCCGCGGTCAGCTCCGGACTTGCCGCCGGAAGCGCAGCGAACGGCAGTGCCGCGGCGCCAGCCACGAGCGGCGGAAAGGAGATGAAGGCGTCGGTGGCCACGCCCCCT
>DASSQU010000149.1:0-12752 GCA_035702325.1 Steroidobacteraceae bacterium | reverse complement strand
GCCGCTCTCGGTGAGCGGCAAGCTCGACGCGGGCACGGGCGATTCGCTCGAGCGCAGCATCGCCATCGCCAAGCAGGGTGTCGGCGCGAGCGTCAAGCGCGCCGAGCGCGCGGCGGCCGCAGAGTCGGCCAAGAAGAGCGCCGAGCAACAGGTGCAGCTGCCGTTCCGTCTCGAGATGAAGCGCCCGCACAAGTCGCGCCTAGAGATCGATTTCGCCGGCAAGACGGCCGTGCAGGTCTACGACGGGGAGCACGGCTGGAAATTCCGGCCCTATCTCAACCGTACCGACGTGGAGCCCTTCACGGCCGATGAGGCCAAGTCGGAGGCCGACAAGGCGGACCTCGAGGGCCCGCTGATGGACTACGCCGCAAAAGGCGCGCAGGTGGCCCTCGAGGGCAGCGAGCCGGTCGACGGCCACAACGCCTACCGGCTCAAGCTCACGATGAAGAACGGCGACGTGCAGCACGTCTGGATCGACGCGCAGAGCTTCCTCGACGTGAAAGTGGAGGGAGTCCCGCGCCGCATGGACGGCAAGATGCACAAGGTGTTCATCTATCAGCGCGACTTCAGGCCCGTCAAGGGACTGGTGGTGCCGTATCAGTACGTCACGACGGTCGAAGGCTACCCGGGCAGCCACGGCATGGTGGTCGAGTCGGTGAGCGTAAATCCGTCGCTCGACGATGCACGCTTCACCAAGCAGCAGGTACTCGTTGCCGGGTCACCTTCGCCCGCGACGCCTCCGGCAGCGGCGGCCAAGCCGGCGCCGTCCCGGGACTAGCCGGAGTCCGGGATGAAATCCCGCAGGCACCGCAGACTGATCGAGCTGCTCGGCTGTGCAGCGCTCGGCTGCGCCGCGGCGCTGGCCGGGGCCACGCCGATGGCGATCTCGCGCCTGCAGGTGAGCTACCAGACTCCGGACATCCGGCTGGTGCGCCAGGACGGCAAGACGGTCTCGTTGCCGCGCGAGCTCGATGACGGCCGGCCGGTGCTCCTCAACTTCATCTTCACCACCTGCTCCTCGATCTGCCCGCTCAGCAGCCGCACGCTCGAGGAGTTCCAGGAACGCCTGGGAGCCGAGGCCGCGCAGGTGCATCTGGTGTCGATCTCCATCGACCCGGAGCAGGACACACCGGCACGCCTCACGCAGTACGCGCGCAAGTTCCACGCCGGTCCCGGGTGGCAGTACTACACCGGCACGGTCGCCGCCAGCATCGCGGCGCAGCGCGCCTTCGACGTGTACCGGGGCGAGAAGATGAGCCACACGCCGGTGACGCTGATGCGCGCGGCCCCGGGGAAGCCCTGGCTGCGGATCGAGGGCTTCGTCACGCCGGATGAGCTGCTGCGCGATTACCGCACGCTGCTTGGCTCGCGCTGAGACCAGGCGCGCGCGTCGTTGCCACCCGGCCGGCGGCGGTCAGCGGGCGGCGCGCGTCCTCGTACCGTTGCTGCTCACGCTCGGCGCGGGGGCGCTCGGGACGGCGCACGGCGCGGGCAGCGCCGGCGAGGCGCTTTACCGGCAGGGCGTACTGCCGTCCGGCCAGCCGGTCGAGGCGGTGCGCAGTGACGGCCCGTCGCTGCGCGGGAGCGACGCCGCCTGCATCAGCTGCCATCGGCGCAGCGGACTCGGCTGGACGGAGGGCAAGCTCGCGATCCCGCCGGTCGCAGGACCGTATCTGTTCGTGCCGCGCGGCAAGAGCCTGGCAGAGCTGGGCGTCCCGTTCGTCGATACCGCGCACGTCATCCATGAGCCGTACACCGACGAGACCCTGGCGCGCGCGATCCGCGACGGCGTGAGCTCGGACGGCCGGCCGCTCAATTACCTCATGCCGCACTACCGGCTCGATGCGGGGGCGATGAGCGCACTGATCGGGTACCTGAAGGGCATGAGCGTCAAGCCCGCGCCGGGCGTGACCCCCGAGGTGCTGCATTTCGCCACCATCATCACCCCGGACGCCGATCCCGTGAAACGCCGCGGCATGCTCGCGGTGATCAACCAGTACTTTCTCGACCGTAACAATGCCGCGGCGCGCACCAAGGCGC
Source organism: Steroidobacteraceae bacterium (assembly GCA_035702325.1). Taxonomy (GTDB): domain Bacteria; phylum Pseudomonadota; class Gammaproteobacteria; order Steroidobacterales; family Steroidobacteraceae; genus 13-2-20CM-66-19. Next base: position 10,712 of record DASSQU010000149.1, on the reverse strand, counting down.
CGACGCTCTACTCCTCGCACACCACGATGTTCCGCGTCGAGCGCCGCTGGCAGCTGCACGTATGGGAGCTGAGCGGAGCGCCTGCGACCTGGGCGAAGCAGCTGCGTGAGCACCTCGCCGCCCAGCCGGTGTTCGCGGTCCTGTCCGGTCTCGCGGGCAGCGACTGGGAGCCGGTGGAAAAGTTCTGCGAGCAGCAGGGCCTGCCGTGCCTCTTCCCCAACGTCGAGGCACCGGCCGGGAGCGACACCGACTTCTATACGGTCTACTTCTCCCGCGGCGCGCTGCTCGAGGCCGGCATCATCGCGCGGCAGCTGACGGATGCCGCAGCGCAGCCCAAACGCGTGATCCAGATCTTCAGGAGCGGGGACGTCGGTGCGGCCGCGGCGCACGCGCTCGCGAGCGCCCGGCCGGGCGCCGGTGCACCAGTCGTGAACCGGGTCCTGAAGCCCCGTGGTTCGCCGGAGGAACTGGCGAGCGCGCTGCGCGAGGTGGGCTCGACCGACGCGCTGGTGCTGTGGCTGCGGCCCGAGGACCTGCGTGCACTGGTCGGAGTAACGCCGGGGACGGGGAACGTCTGGGTGTCGGGGGAGTTGGGCGGGCTCGAGCAGGCGCCGCTCCCCCCCGAGTGGCGCCGGGTGGCGCGCCTCACCTATCCGGTCGACCTGCCGGGACAGCGCGTGGTGCGCGTCGACTATGCCCTGAGCTGGTTCCGGCTGCGCCGCATTCCGCTGCTCGCGGAGCGGGTGCAGGTGGACACCTATCTCGCCCTCGGGCTCGCCGCCGAGACGCTGAATCACATGGTGGATGCCTTCGTGCGCGATTACTTCATCGAGCGCATCGACATGCTGCTCGATCATCGGGCGCTCACCGGCTACTACCCGCGTCTCTCGCTCGCCCCGGGCCAGCGCTTTGCCTCCAAGGGCGCTTACGTCGTGCACTTCACCGAAGCGCAAGGCACGCACGTCGCACCGCTCGGCGGGTGGATCACGCCCTGAGGGCGCGCTACTTCTTCGTGGCCGGGGGCTGAGAGACGCCCGTGTCGCGGGCGGGACACTCGCCGAGGCGCCTGGCGTCGATCCGCTGCTGGCTCGTCTGCTGTCCGGAGCGCATCTCGATCAGGTCCTGGTAGCTGCCGGCGTCCTTGACGATCAACACGTCGCGGAAGTTGCGCGGACCGTAGGGCGTCGGGCAGGTCCAGCTCGAGAGGTAGCGGTCCTTGCGCCTGGTGAGCGGGGTGAACTGGCAGTTCCTCTTCTTGAGCTCCGCCATCTTTTCGCGGATCTCGGCGCGGGGATCGGTGCACTTGCGGATCGTCGCCCCCTGCGGCTTCGGGGTACGCCCCTGCGCCAGCGTGCGCCGGTATTCCCAGAGTCCCGGCTGCAGGGCCGGCAGCTCGACGCCCTCGGCGGGCGCAGTCGCGCTCGCCGCGGGCTGCGGATCGGCCGCCGAGGCGACCGAGCCCGCCAGCAGCGCCACAGCAATCGCGGCAGCGGCAGCGATCTTCAGGTGACGGCTTCGAACCGGCATCATGGACTCCCGTTGGTTTCCTCCGGAGCCATAAATTATCGCCGACCGAGCGGTGCTTGCACAGACGCGCCGCCCGCGACCCGCCGCTTCGCCGAGCTCAGGAGGCCGAGGCTGGGGGCCGGCGGATGCTGGCACCTGACTTGGCCGCGGAGGCGGCCAGCAGCTTGTCGATCAGCTCCTCGACGAGCCTCGCACGCTCGTCCCCGACGTGCAGCTCGCCGGGCACCCGTGCATCCACCATGCCGTCGGGCCCGATGATGTAGAACTCCGGCCAGTACTGGTTGTGGAGCGCGTTCCAGTAGGAGTGGTCGGCGTCCATCATCACCGGCCAGAAGATGCCGAGGCGCCTGACGGCGCTGCGCACATTGTCGGCGAATTGCTCCTCCCGGAGCTCAGGGGTGTGCACCCCGACCACCACCAGCCCGGAGCCCGTCTTGTCTCTGGCGATGGCTTTCACCCACGGCTCGGAATTCACGCAATTGACGCAGTCGAATGCCCAGAACTCGACCAGCACCACCTTGCCGCGCAGCCCGGCCAGCGTGAGCGGCTTGCTGTTGATCCAGTCCGAGGCCTGGGCGTGGGTGAACTCGGGAGCAGCATAGGGTTGGTACGCGGCGCCTCCGTCGCAGGCGAGCGCTACCCCCAGCACGAGAGCGGCGGCGACGGTGGGGCGCGGACGCCGCTGCGGGGGATGCGCCCCCGCTGTGTATCCTTTCATATATCCTCCGGCGAGGAAGTCCTTTGTCCGAAAGTATGAATGGGAAAGCCTGCCTCGTCACCGGCGCCACCCACGGCATCGGCCTCGTGACCGCGCGCGCGCTCGCCGCCGCCGGCGCGCTGGTGCTGGTCCACGGGCGCAGCGCCACGCTCGCGGCGGCGGTGGCCGCCGACATCGCCCGCAGGGGCGGCGGCTGCGCGGTGCGCGCCGTGCAGGCCGACTTCACGCGCCTCGCCGAGGTGCGCCGCCTCGCCGCGGAGCTGATGGCGAGCGCCCCGAGGATCGACGTGCTGATCAACAACGCCGCCGTGATGGGCGCGACGCGCGCGCGCACCGCGGACGGCTACGACGTCACTTTCGCCGTGAATCACCTGGCGCCCTTTCTGCTGACCAACCTGCTGCTCGCGAAGCTGACTCAGTCTGCGCCCGCACGGGTGATCGTGGTGGCGTCCGAGGCACACCGGCGCGCGCGGCTCGACTTCGGCGACCTCATGAACGAACGCGTCGGCTTCCTCGACGCCTACCGACGCTCCAAGCTCGCCAACCTGCTGTTCGCGCGGGCATTGGCGGCGCGCCTCGCGGGCCGCGGCGTCACGGTGAACGCCGTGCATCCCGGGCTGGTCGCGAGTCACCTGTTTCACCGCTGCCCGGTGGCGCTGCGGGTGCTGCTCGCGACCGTGGTGCGGCCCTTCATGCGCTCCCCCGGGGAGGGTGCGCGCACCAGTGTGTATCTGGCGAGCGCCCCGGAGCTCGAGGGGCGCAGCGGCGGGTACTACCAGGATTGCCGGCCGGTCGCTCCGAGCGACGCGGCGCAGAGCGATGCAGACGCGGCGCGGCTGTGGGAGGAGAGTGCGCGTCTCACGGGACTTGCGGCATGAGCCGCGCGTTCACGCGCGAGAGCGACGACGATCCGGCGGCACTCCCCGAGCGCGCCGTGAGTCCGCATCCCAACTTGGTGACGCCGGGGGGCTTCGCTGCGATCGAGGCGCGGGTGCGTCAGCTCGAGAACGAGCGCCAGGCGGCCCGCAGCGCGGGCGATACGGCGCTGCGCGCGCGCCTCGAGCGCGATCTGCGCTACTTCATGCAACGGCGGGCGACGGCGCGCGTGGTGCCGCCGGGGGCTGCCACGGACCGGGTGCGCTTCGGGGTACGCGTCACGCTGCGCAGCGGCAGCGGGGCCGAGCAGTCCTACCGCCTGGTGGGCGAGGACGAGGCCGATGCCGCGCGGGGACTCCTGAGCTGGGTCTCCCCGCTCGCGCAGACGCTGCTCGGCCAGGCGTGCGGCGACCGCGTGAGCTTCCAGGAGAGCGACCTCGAAATCGTGCGTATCGAGCCATAGTCTGAAGCTCGCATCGGACGTCCTGTCACGATGCTCGCAGCGGCGCGCCAAAAGCGTGGTTTTGGCGCGCCGCTCGCCGCCTTCGGCGGCGGGCACATCCCTGTGCCTGGCATGGCTTCTTGCCCGCCGGGCGCGGGGCGACTGGTGAAGAGTCAGGGCTCGCGGGCGCGCTCGGCGAGGCGCACCAGGGCGCCTCTCACGATGCGCTCGCCACGCACCTGATCCAGCTCGAAGGCCGGGGGCGTGAGGCCCGATACCGCGCCGGGGGCGAGACGCCGGTGCGCGCGGTAGAGCCGCGTACGCACCGTGGTGCCGTTGAGACCGAGCGCCGTCGCGGCTTCCGTGCCGCTGATGCCCTCGACTACGCGCAGCACGAACACCGTGCGAAAAACCGGGGGGAGCGAATCGATCGCGGCCTCGAAGGCGTTGCGATGGTCCGTCGCGGGGGCGGGCGGGGCCACGGCGCAGCGCTGCCGTGCCTGCTCGAGCACCGCGCGCGTGAGCCAGGCGCCGAACTTGCCCGTGGACTCGTAGCGCTCCAGGTGGCCGAAGGCGGCGACGTACGCTTCCAGCACCGCGGCCTCGGCCGCCTCGTCGTCGGTGAGCACGCTGCGGGCCACGCGGTAGAGCCGCTGGTTGTAGCGGCGCATGAGCGCCTCGATCGCGCGCGCGTCGGCGCTACGCGCACGTTCGATGAGCAGGAGATCCGGCAACCCGTGGGTCACGGTTGCCGCGCCGGTACGCAAGCGAAATTGCATGGGGGGCTCGAACATCGACCTCATCCTCGCCTGTGTATGCTATGACTCATGAAATCCGCGCCGCCCGGGTGCGCGCTCCTCAGCTGTGCCTTGCTGCCGGCTGCCGCCGCGAGCGCGCCGCCGCCCGTGCACCCCGATCTGTGGCCCCGGCCGGCGCCGGCCCTGCCGGCCGATCCGGATCTCGAGGCACGCATCGATGGGCTGGTCGCGCGCATGACGCCCGCCCAGAAGGTCGGGCAGCTCATTCAGGCGGACATCGCCAACGTGACCCCGGATGACTTGCGGCACTATCCCCTCGGCTCGGTCCTCAACGGCGGCAACTCCGCCCCCCGCGACAACAAACTTGCTGCACCCAGTGAGTGGCTCGCCCTCGCCGACCGGTTCTACGCAGCGACGGTCGGCGCCGGCTCGAGCGGCGTGGTGCCGATCCTGTGGGGCACGGACGCGGTCCACGGGGACAACAACATCCCGGGCGCCACCGTATTCCCGCACAACATCGGCCTGGGGGCGGCGCGCGACCCGGCGCTCATCCGCCGCATCGGCGAGGTCACCGCCCTCGAGGTGCGGGTGACGGGCCTCGACTGGGCGTTTTCCCCCACCGTGGCCGTGACGCGGGACGAGCGCTGGGGGCGCACCTACGAGAGCTATTCCTCCGATCCGCAGCTGGTGCGCGCGTGCGCCGCCGCCATGGTGGAGGGGCTGCAGGGCACCCCCGGCACCGCGCAGTTCCTCGACGCCGCGCACGTGATCGCGACGCCGAAGCATTTCCTCGGCGACGGTGGCACCGCCGGCCGGGACCAGGGCGACAACACCGCGAGCGAGCTCGAGCTGCGCGACGTCGACGCCGCCGGCTACGTCGCGGCGCTCGCGGTCGGCGCCCAGACCATCATGGCGTCCTACTCGAGCTGGCACGGTGCGAAGATGCACGGCAACCATGCGCTGCTCACCGAGGTGCTGAAGGAGCGCATGGGGTTCGACGGATTCGTGGTGGGCGACTGGGATGCCCATGCGCAGCTGCCGGGCTGCAGCAGCGCGAGCTGCGCGGCAGCGATCAACGCCGGTATCGACGTGCTCATGACGCCGGACAGGTGGCGCGACCTGTACGCCAGCACTCTGGCGCAGGTCGAGTCCGGGGAGATACCGGCGTCAAGGCTCGACGATGCAGTACGGCGCATCCTGCGGGTGAAGCTGCGGGCGCACCTCCCGGAGGAGGGCCGCCCGTCGTCCCGCCCCTATGCCGGGCATTTCGAGCTGCTCGGCGCGGCGCCGCATCGCGCCGTCGCGCGCCAGGCGGTGCGCGAGTCGCTGGTGCTGCTGAAGAACCGCAATCATCTGCTGCCGCTCGCCCCCCGCTCGCGCGTGCTGGTGGCGGGCGATGGCGCCGACAACATCGCCAAGCAATGCGGCGGCTGGACGATAGACTGGCAGGGCACGGCCTCGAACCACGACTTCGTTCATGCCGAGTCGATCTGGACGGGCATCCGGCACGCCGTGACGGCGGCCGGCGGCAGCGCCGAGCTCAATCCCGCCGGCACCTTCCGGATCCGTCCCGACGTCGCCATCGTAGTCTTCGGCGAAGACCCGTACGCGGAGTTCGAAGGCGACCTGCGAGTGCCGGAGTATCGCCCGGGCGACCGGCACGACCTGGCGCTGCTGCGGCGGCTGCGCCGGCAGGGCGTGCCGGTGGTGGCGGTGTTCCTCTCCGGGCGTCCGCTCGCGCTCGACGCGGAGCTCGAGGCCGCCGACAGCTTCGTCGCGGCCTGGCTCCCCGGCACGCAGGGAGGCGCAATTGCGGACGTGCTGTTCAGGGCGCGCGACGGCGCGGTGCGTTACGACTTCCGCGGCCGCCTGCCGTTTCCCTGGCCGCGAACGCCGCGCCCGGGCGCTCGCTCGAACGCCGCGCCGCGCTTCGGCTACGGCTACGGGCTCAAGTACCGCGGCCGCGGCTGAAGTCCGCTACTCGGCGCTGCCGGCGCCGACCGCGACCCAGGCGAGGTCGGCGTTGGAGACCGTGCCCACGTTGAAGGTGCGCGCGGCCGCCGCCATGCGCGTCAGGGCCGCGCCGAGCGGCATCGCGGGCCGGTTGTCGCCCTTGCGCGCCTTGTGGAACCGCACCGGATTGATGCGGGCGACGACGTAGTTGCGCAGGTACGGAGACTTGAATCCGCGCGACTGCAGCGCGGCGATGAGGCCCTTGACGCGCGCGTCGATGTCCTTGAGGCGGGCCGCGTAGTCCGCCCGCTGCCGCAGACTCACGGCGAGGCCCCGGTCGCTGAAGCGATCGACTTTCTTCAGGAACGCGCTGTAGGCGCCGCCGGCGAAGCGTGGTGCGCTCTCGTACACGGTCCCGAGCGTGAGCAGCTCCGGCGCTTCGAACTCCGCGGCGAAGCGCTCCTCCGGCTCGCGGCCCCGCAGCCGGGCGAGGTTGCGCGCCATGCGGATCACCTCGAGGCTGCGGTCCTTGAGGTTGTGGGCCTTCTCGGTGTTGAGCGCGAGGATGCGGTAGGCGAGCGCCTCGTCCGGGGAGATGAGCGCGGTGATCTGCTTCATCCCGAGCACCTTGGCGGCCGCGAGGCGGTGGCGTCCGTTCGGGGTCCACAGCCGGCCGTCCTCGCCGCGCACCACGATGATCGGATCGAGAAATACCTGCGTCTCGTCGATCCTGGCGGCGAGCCGCCGCGCGTGCGTCGGCGACAGGTCGCGCTGGAACGGTGTCGGCTGCACCGCTGCGAGCGGCACGCTCGCGAGCAGCAGCACGCGGCCGCCGAGTGGCTCGTGGTAGGCGCCGATCAGCGCGCCGCCGGCGCTGCGCACCAGCGCGGCGAGCGGCGCGAGCAGCGGATCATCGACACTCGCCGCGACCTGCGCGGCGTCGAGCCCGCGGGCCCGCGCGAGCGGCGCGAGGCGCCCGCGCCGGCGGGCTACCGTGCTGCGCGCGCCGCCGCGTGCGGCAGTCCTGCGTGTTGCCAAGGGGACCTCTCAAGACCCGGGGAGTCGATGTGCGAGAATGACCGATTCCTCGGGATGTTGCCATGAATTCCCTGCAGACTTCAGCGGGCCCCAGAGCGCGCCTGCCGGCGCAGCGCTTCGACGCGGCCGGCCACCCGCACGTCGACCAGCGGGCGGTGATCGCGCTCGCCCTGCCGCTCATGGCCAACAGCGCGGTGCAGATCGTCCTCAATCTCACCGACATGTGGTTCATCGGCCGCATCTCCACCAAGGCGCTGGCGGCGGTGGGGGCGGTGCAGTGGCTGGTGGTGGTCGCAGTGCTGGTGCTGGGCGGAGCCGGCACCGCCGTGCAGACACTCGTGGCGCAGGCATACGGGGCACGGCGCTACCGCCGGGCCTCGGGCGCCACCTGGACGGCGCTGTGGGCGATGCTGTGTGCGACGCCGCTGTTCGTCGCCGTGGGTGCGGCGCGCCACCTGATCCTCGCGCCCTTCGGCTTCGACCCCGGGATCGAGCGCCTGGCGAGCGCTTTCTGGTTCCCGCGCGTCGGCGGGGCCGCGGCGGGGGCGGCGGTGTGGGCGATGTTCGGGTTCTTCAACGGCACCGGGCGGCCGCGCCTCACGCTCCTCATCACGATCGTGACGACGGTCGCCAACGCGCTCTTCAACCAGCTGTTCATCTTCCACCTCGGCTTCGGCATCGTGGGCTCCGCCTGGGCCACCAACACCGCGCAGGTGCTGGGACTCGCGCTCGCGGTCGGGATCTTCCTGCACGGCGATTACCGCCGGCTGTACCGGTCGCGCCTCACCTGGCATCCGGATGCGCGGCGCCTCGTGCAGCAGCTGCGTCTCGGCGTGCCGATGGGACTCGCGCCGGCGGCGGACCTCCTCGGCTACGCCATCTTTCAGATGATGCAGACGCGACTCGGCACGGCGGGCGGAGCTGCGACCCAGATCGTCACGATCCTCACCTCGCTCGCCTACATGCCCGGATACGGCATCGCCTCCGCCGGCACGACACTCGTCGGGCAATCGATCGGGGCCGGCGCGCGCGACTGGGCCGCGCGGGTGGGTAACCGGGTGATCCTGCTGGCGGCGCTCTACATGGGAGGGATCGGGGTACTGATCGCGCTCGGGGGACGCTGGATCCTGCCCTTCTTCGCCGGCGCGCACGACGCCGATTCGGCGGCCGCGGTGGCACTCGGTCTGCAGCTGCTGTGGCTCGCGGCCGGCTATCAGTTCTTCGACGGCCTCAATCTCGGCAGCAGCCTCTGCCTGCGCGGCGCGGGCGACGTGCGCATTCCGGCCGTGCTGGTGCTGCCGGTCTCACTGCTGCTGTTCGTCCCGCTCGCACATGCCCTGACCTTTGCTCCGGGGCAGGGCTGGGTGCATTTCCTGCCGCAGTTCGGCTTCGGTGCGGTCGGCGGCTGGGTCGCGGTACTCATCTATGTCATGGTGCTCGGGTCGACGCTGTTCCTGCGCTGGCGCTCGCGCGCCTGGCAGGCGATCCGCATCTGAAGGAGGCGGCTCCGTGCTCATCACGCTGAAGTCCCTGCTGCACACGCTGCTGCTGCCGCCCGGAGGGCCGCTGATGCTGGCTGCCGCCGGGGCGCTGCTCGCCGCGCGGCGCACCGTCCCGCGCGTGCGCGCCGCCGGCTGGGCGCTGCTCGCGACGGGCCTCGCGACGCTGTGGCTGCTCTCGATGCCGGTCGTGGGCAACGCGCTGGCGCACCTCGCGGAGCGCTACCCCGCGCTCGATCTCAGCCGGCCGGTGCGTGCCCAGGCGATCGTGATCCTGGCGGGCGGCGAGGCCGCGGCGGATGCGCCCGAGTTCGGCGGACCGGCTGCAGGACTCGAGCTCCTCGCGCGGCTCAACTACGGCGCCTTTCTCGCCCGCCGCACCGCCCTGCCGGTGCTGGTTTCCGGCAGCGCCCGCGAGGCGCTCGTCATGCGCACCGTGCTGGCGCGCGATTTCGCCATCCGCACCCGCTGGGTGGACGATGAGTCGCGCGACACCTTCGACGATGCGCACTTCTCCGCGCGGCTGCTCAAGGCCGACGGGGTGAGGAGGATCCTGCTCGTGACCTCGGCCGGTCACGAGTGGCGCGCGGCTCACGAGTTCGCGAGCACCGGACTGGAAGTCGACCCGGCCCCGGTCAACGTCTGGACCACGAGCGCGCGCGGTTTGCTCTATTACATACCGGCACCGGTCGCGCTGATGCACTCGAGCGAGGCGCTCTACGAGATGCTCGGCGATCTGGTGCGTCGCGTGCTCGCGGCGACCCACCTGCGGCGGCAGGCGGCGTGAGGCGAGGGCGGATGTCATGAGCGCGGAGGGCGCGGTCACGGTGTTCCGCTCGGCGCGCCGGCGCGCGTGCGAGGAGCGGCTGCTGGTACTCACCGCAGTGGCAGTGGCAGCGGTCGTCGTGCCAGCCCCCGGCGAGTACCTGCTGCAGGTGGCGGCAGCCGACGCTGCGGCCGCGGCGCGGCACCTCGCGCAGTACGAGGCCGAGAACCGCTCCCCGCCGCCGCCACCACCCCCACTGCCGCTGAACGCCTACGCCTGGGTCGGGTGCCTCCTGTACGCCGTTACCCTGCTCGGCATCGCCTACGCCATCTCCAACGGCCTGGTGCGGCTCGATGCCTTCGAGCGCGGCGAGCTCGATTGCGCCCGGGTGCAGGCCGGGCAGTGGTGGCGCGCCTGGACGGCGCTCACGCTGCACCTCGACGGCCCGCATCTCGCCGCCAATCTGGGTGCCGGGGTCTGGTTCGGCTATCTCGCCGCGCGACAGATCGGCTCGGGCACAGCCTGGTTTCTGATCGTCACCGGGGCGGCGCTCGCCAATCTCACCGAGGGTCTCGCCGGGCCCCCGGAGCACCGCGCCGTCGGTGCGTCCACCGCGGTCTTCACGGCGCTCGGACTCATGTCGGCGTCCTCGTGGCGCGAGCGGCTGCGCCTGCCGCTCAGGCGGGCGCGCCGCTACGGCCCGCTGATCGCGGGAGTGATACTGCTCGGGTGGCTCGGGTCCGCCGGGGAGGAGACCGACCTAGTGGCGCACCTCGCCGGGTTCGTCACCGGCGCGCTGCTCGGAGCCGCGGCGGCCGCGGCCGCCGTGCGCCGTGTGGTCGAACCGCTTCCGCAGTGGCTCACCGGCGGAGCGGCGCTCGCCTCGGTGGCGGCCGCCTGGGCCGTTGCGTTGCGCTAAGGCCCTTCGACCCGGTAACCGCGCTCTCTGAGCGTGGCGAGCTGGCCGTGCTCGCCGAGCAGGCGATCCATGGACTGCACCGCCAGCGTGCCGCGATTGCGGGCGAGGCTGTCCTGCACCACGATCAGCCAGTCCTCCTGCGCACGTGCGACGAGAGTGCGTACCCGGTCCGAGGTCGAGACCGCGCTGATGCAGGCGGTGCGGTCGTCCGGATGC
>DASSQU010000148.1:0-3333 GCA_035702325.1 Steroidobacteraceae bacterium | reverse complement strand
ATCTCGGCGGACATTACTTCGGTTGCCGCCGGCGAAAGGCGTGACTTTCGCCGGCTGCCTTGGGGACGGGCCGCGCCCCTACAGGATCTCGATGCGGAGCTTGCGGAACCAGGCCTCGGTGCCGCATTGCTGCAGCACGATGTGCCCGGCGGGCTCGCGGCCGAAATCGCGGCAGTCGCGCAAGCGGCTGCGCTCGATGCGGTGGCGCATGTCGTCGGCCGCCAGGTCGCAGCCGATCACCTGGCGATCGTTGATCCAGTGCTCGATCACGCTGCCGCGCACCACGATGCGGGCGCCATAGTAGACGTTGGCGACGTTGCGCTGGTCGTGCCACGGCGCCATCAGGCCGAAGAGCGCGCCGCACGAGGTCAGCGCGTCGGCGCCCAGCCGGTGGTGCTCGTCGTCGAGCAGCTGCATCACCGGCCCCGACTGCCACGCGGCGGCGGAGCTCTCGCGCACGCGGTAGGCGACTCCGGAGTGTCCGCCGCGCGGCAGCCGCCAGTCGAACGACAGCGTGAAGTCGCCGAAGCGCTCGCGGCTGATCAGGTCGATCTTCGGCCCGGACGCCATGGCGCGCAGCACGTCCTCGTCGACGCCCCACGCCGTGGCGGGAAACTGCTCCTGGCCGTAGCCGCGCCAGTCCGCGGCGGTCAGTTCGCGCTCAGCCATGATCCACCCACGCCCACAGGCGCATGCTACCGCAGGAGCACGGCGGGTGACATCGCCCGAAAGAGGGTGCCGCGCGCCGCACCCCGGCGCACGCGCGCGGTCAGCGGCCCGCGGCGCGCCGTTCGCTCTCGAGCGCGTGCAGGTACGCCGCGCCGCCGAGGCCGCGCATCTGGCCGAGGATCCAATCGCGCCGCTCGAGGACGTAGCGCGACGGGCGGTCGACACGCAGGCGCAGCGGGTTCGGCAGCACCGCGGCGAGCAGCGCCGCATCGAGCGAGCTCAGGCGCGCCGCCGGCTTGTGATAGTAGCGGCGCGCCGCCGCCTCGACGCCGTACACGCCGGGCCCGAACTGCGCGATGTTGAGGTAAATCTCCAGGATGCGCTCCTTGGGCCACAGCGCTTCGATCAGCACCGTGAAGTAGGCCTCGAGCCCCTTGCGCAGGTAGCTGCGCCCCGGCCACAGGAACAGGTTCTTCGCCACCTGCTGCGAGATGGTGCTCGCGCCGCGCAGCCGCCGCCCGCGCTCGCTGGCGCGCACCGCCTCGCGGATCGAGTCGAAATCGAAGCCCGCGTGGAACGGGAACTGCTGGTCCTCCGAGGCGATTACCGCGATCGCGGCGTGGGGCGAGATCTGCTCGAGGCTCACCCACTGGAAGTCGCTGTGGTAGCCGGACTCGCGGCCGAGCGCGGCCTCGATCCGCGCCTCGAGCATGAAGGCGCTGGTGAGCGGACGCAGCCAGCGCAGCAGCAGCACCGGGAGCGTGGTGAGCAGCAGCCAGGCGAGCACCACCAGCGCCAGCGAGCGCAGCAGCCGCGCTGCGATGCTGCCGCGCTGCCGGGGCAGGGGCACGGCGCCCCGGTGCCCCTCACGCTGCAGCTGCGGCGGCAAGGCGTGCCGCGCCTTCAGTTCGGCTGCGTGCGGCGCGCCGTGACGATCACCACGTCCTCGAGTGGCGCGTCCTGGTACCCCTTGCGTGTGCCGGTGGCGAGGCGTGCGATCCGGTCGATCACCTCCATGCCTGCGGTGACGCGCCCGAACACCGCGTAGCCGTAGTCACGCGAGCCGTGGTCGAGCAGGGCGTTGTCGCTCAGGTTGACGAAGAACTGCGAGGTGGCGCTGTGGATGTCGCTGGTGCGCGCCATGGAGAGCGAGCCGCGGGTGTTCTTCAGGCCGTTGGCGGCCTCGTTGCGGATCGGCGCGCGCGGCTTCTTGCCGGCGAAATCCCGGGTGAGGCCGCCGCCCTGGATCACGAAACCGGGCACGATGCGATGGAAGATGGTGCCGTCGAAGAAACCCTCGTCTACATAGCGCAGGAAATTCTCCACCGTGACCGGCGCCTCCTTCGGGAACAGCTCGACCGTGAAGGAGCCGTGAGAGGTCTCGAAAGTGATCATCGTCGTCCTTCCGTCATGCGCTCGTGACCGCCTAAATCGCGCTGCGAGCGTACGTGAGCGAAGCCCGCGAGGACAAGCTCCTGCCGCACAGCGGCGGCCTGGTCCGCGCCGTGCTCGAGCAGCAGCCAGCCGCCGGGAGCGAGGTGCGGCGCGGCGCCGCGCGCCAGGATGCGCAGACACGCGAGCGCGTCCTCTCCCGGGGTGAGCGCCAGGCGCGGCTCGCGCTCGAGCGCCGGATCGCGCAGCGCGGGATCGCCGGCGCCGACATAGGGCGGATTGCTGATGAGCAGATCGAAGCGCTCCCCGCCCAGGGCCTCGAACCAGTCGCCTTCCCGGAGCTCGATGCGCGTGAGGCCGAGCGCGATCGCGTTGCTGCGCGCGAGCGCGAGCGCCGGCGCCGAGACGTCGGTGGCGACGATCCGCCAGCGCGGCCGCTCGCGCGCCAGCGCCAGCGCAATCGCGCCCGAGCCGGTGCCGAGATCGGCGATGCGCGCATCCCCGGCGGGGCCGAGCGCCAGGGCGCGCTCGACCAGCAGCTCCGTCTCCGGCCGCGGGATGAGCGCCGCCGGCGTCACGGCGAGCTCGAGCGACCAGAAGCCCTTGCGCCCGGTGAGATAGGCGAGCGGCTCACCCCGGGAGCGCCGCTCGACGAGCTCGAGGAAGCGCCGCGCCTGCGGCGGGTCTACGGCCGACTCCGGGTGGGATTTGAGGCGCGCGCGGGGCACGCGCAGGGTGTGGGCGAGCAGCAGCTCGGCGTCCAGCCCGGCGGAGCGCGGCCCGGGCCCGGGCGGCAGCGAGCGCAACCGCTCCCGCCCGCGCGCCAGCAGGGCTGCGACCGTCAGATTCTCCGCCATGGGCTCCAAGCTCAGCGTGCCGGTAAGATGTGCCGATGCCAGAGCTACTCTACCCGCCCTCCCGGCCGCAGTCCGCGGGCGAGGTGCTCGATGCGGCCTTCCGGATCTTCGGTGCCACGCTGGCCAAGTGCCTGCCCTATGCGGTGGGCGCAGTGATCGTCGGCCAGCTGCCGAACCTCTACAGTCTGGTCGCGCACCGCTCGCTGCTGCAGGGAGGCCTCCAGATGCAGGCGATCCGCGATCCGCTCTGGTGGGTGCTGTTCGTGGTGGCAATCCTGGGGGCCATCACGCTCACCAACGCGCTGGTCCTGCGCCAGTACGCCCTGGCGAGCGGCCACCCGGCCGAAGCCGGCACCGAGCTCGCGAGCGCGGTGCGGCGCATTCCCGGGCTGGTGCTGATCGCCGTGCTGCTGAT
>DASSQU010000147.1:0-4282 GCA_035702325.1 Steroidobacteraceae bacterium | reverse complement strand
AGGGCCTTGTGCAGCTTGAGCGTCACGTCCGCGTCCTCGGCGGCGTACTTGGTGGCTTCCTCCACCCGCACCTCGTCGAAGCCGATCTGCTTCGCACCCTTGCCGGCCACGTCCTCGTAGTGGATGGTCTTGTAGTCCAGGTATTTCTCCGCCAGGGAGTCCATGTCGTGGCGGCTCGCCACGCTGTCCAGCACGTAGGACTCGAGCATGGAGTCGAAGCGCATGCCGCCCATGTGGATGCCGTAGTTCAGCAGCACATGGGCGTCGTACTTGATGTGGTGGCCGAGCTTGGGCCGTGCGGGGTCCTCCAGCAGCGGCTTGAGCTTCGCCAGCACCTGCTTGCGGTCCAGCTGCGCCGGTGCGTCCGGGTAACGGTGTGCCAGGGGCACGTAGCAGGCCTCGCCGGGCTTCACCGCCAGGGACAGGCCCACGATCTCGGCCTTCATGTAGTCGAGGCTGGTGGTCTCGGTGTCGAAGGCGATGAGCGGCGCAGTCCTGAGCGCCGCGAGCCAGCGCTCGAGATCCTCCCAGCGGCTGATGGTCTCGTAGTGCCGCGGCAGTTCCGGCGCGGCGGCCGCGGCCGGTGTGCCGGCAGCGCCGGTCGCGGCCGCCGCCGGCACCGCGCGGGAAGCTGCGCCGGCGCCGACTCCGGCCGCTGCCGTGACGGCGTCCGGCGCCGCGTCCGTCTCGCCCCCCTCGAGCTGGCGCAGCAGACCGCGCAGCTCGAAGTGCCGGTAGAGCTCGCGCAGCCGCGCCGTGTCCGGCGCGCCGGGGGTGAGCTGCGCCACCGAGAGCGGCAGCTCCAGGTCGGTGCGGATGGTCGCAAGCCGGCGCGAGAGCTCGAGCGTGTCGAGCCCGGCGCGCAGGTTCTCGCCCACCCTGCCCGGAACCTCCGCCACGTGCTCGATGAGCTGCTCGAGCCCGCCGTACTGCTGCAGCAGCTTCGCGCCCGTCTTCGGTCCCACCTTGTCGATTCCGGGGATGTTGTCCGAGCTGTCGCCGACCAGCGCCAGGTAGTCGACGATCTGCTCGGGGTAGACGTCGAACTTGAGCTTCACGCCCTCACGGTCGAGCACCGCGTTGGTCATGGTGTTGATCAGCGTGATCGAGTCACCGACCAGCTGGGCCATGTCCTTGTCGCCGGTCGAGATGAGGACCTTCTGCCCCGCGGCGGCCGCGCGCCGCGCCAGCGTGCCGATGACGTCGTCCGCCTCCACGCCTTCGACGCGCAGCAACGGCAGGCCCTGCGCGCGGATGATCTCGAGCAGCGGCGCGATCTGCACCCGCAGATCGTCGGGCATCGCCGGGCGGTGCGCCTTGTATGCCGTGAACAGCTCGTCGCGGAAGGTCCTGCCCGGCGCGTCGAACACCACCGCGATGTGCGTGGGGTGAAAGTCCTTGATGAACTTCACCAGCATGTTGAGCACGCCGAGCAGCGCCCCGGTCGGCTCGCCGCGCGAGTTGGTGAGCGGCGGCAGGGCGTGAAACGCCCGGTAGACATAAGAGGAGCCGTCGACGAGGACCAGGTCGGGGGCGGGCGTCATGCAGGAGCTGCAGCTGAAGGCGGGCCGGGAGTATAGCGGACGGCACCTGGCCACAGTCCTGCTGCCGCCGTCAACCGCGCGCGCGGCTGGTGCGCTATACACTGCAGGTGCCGGCGCGGACGCCGCGCGCCTTTGCCTGGAGGCTCGGAGCAGTGCTGCAGCAGGAAACCTCCGCGATCGCCGCGAACCGCTTCGGGCTCGGCGCGCGCCCGGGCGAGCTGCGCTCGATCGGCGGCGGCGGCCGCGAGTGGCTGCGGATGCAGCTCGAGGGCACGCCGCCCGCGATCGTCGATGCGCAGCTCCTGCCTTCCGCCGACACGCTCGCGCGGGCGCAGGCGCTCGAGCGCGATATCCGGGCCGCGCGCAGGTCCGGTGACCCCGGGCGGCTCGATGCGCTGGAGAAGCTGCCCGGGCTGCTGCGTCCCGTGTATGTCGCCGAGGCGACCGCGCGCCTGCGCCAGGCGGTGAGCACCGACCGGCCGTTCCTCGAGCGCCTCACGCAGTTCTGGAGCAATCACTTCGCGGTTTCCACCGACAAGCAGCTCCTCGCCGGGCTCGCCGGCGCCTTCGAGCGCGAAGCGATCCGCCCGCGCACGCTCGGCAACTTCGGCGACCTGCTGCTCGCGGTCGAGACGCACCCGGCGATGCTGCTCTACCTCGACAACCACCTCTCGGTCGGCCCGCACTCGGAGCTCGCGCGGCGCGCCGAGCGGCGCCGCGCCCCGCGCCGCATCGGCATCAACGAGAACCTGGGGCGCGAGATCCTCGAGCTGCACACGCTCGGGGTCGGCGGCGGCTACACGCAGGCCGACGTCACCAGCTTCGCCCAGGTGCTCACCGGCTGGTCGATCGGTGGCGGCAACGGGCCGTTCGCCGGCGGTGAGCCCGGCCGGTTCCGCTTCCGTGCCGAGCTGCACGAGCCCGGCGTCAGGGTGGTGCTCGGCCGGCGCTACCCGGACCGCGGCTACGAGCAGGGGGTGGCGGTGCTCGGCGATCTCGCGCGCCATCCCGCGACCGCACACCACATCGCCGCCAAGCTCGCCTGCCATTTCATCGCCGACGATCCACCGCGCGCCGCGGTCGAGCGGCTGGCGCAGGCCTTCGGCGCGAGCGGCGGCGATCTGCCGACGGTGTATCGCGCGCTGATCGATGAGCGGGAGGCCTGGGCGGCGCCGCTCGCGAAGTTCAAGACGCCGGGCGACTACATCGTTTCGACCTATCGCGGACTGGCGATCCCGGCGCAGGCGGGGCGCGCGCCGCTCGCGCCCTTCGAGCTCCTCGGACAGCGCACCTGGACGCCGGGCTCGCCCGCGGGCTGGCCGGATCGCAGCGCCGACTGGGACGGAGCCTCGGCGCTGCTGAAGCGCATCGAATGGGCGGATGCCGTTGCCGGGCGGCTCGGCGGGCGCGTCTACGCGACGCAGCTCGCACCCGAGCTCCTCGGCGCGAGCCTGAGCGAAGCGACCGGCCGCGCGCTCGCGCAGGCGGCGAGTCCCGCGCAGGCGTTGACGCTGCTGCTCGCCGCTCCGGAGTTCATGCGGCGCTGAGCGCCGCAGTGCAGGACCCGCATGTCACGCATGAAGCGCCGCGAATTCCTCAATCTGGGCACGCTCGCCGCGGGCGCCGTGCTGCTGCCGCCACGGATCAGCCTGGCACACGCGGGCGGCGGCGCTGCGCGCTTCGTGCTGGTGATCCTGCGCGGCGCTCTCGACGGGCTCGCCGCGGTGCCGCCCTGCGGCGATCGCGACTACGCGGCGCTGCGCGGCGAGTTTGCGCTGCGCGCCTCCGGGGACTCCGCAGGCGCGCTGCCGCTCGACGGGTTCTTCGGCCTCCATCCGGCGCTTCGCTTCCTGCACGAGTGCTACGCGGCGCGCGAGCTCATCGTGTTGCATGCGCTCGCGAGCCCCTACCGGGAGCGCTCGCACTTCGACGGCCAGGACGTGCTCGAGAACGGCAGCCCGAAGCCCCACGCACTGGCCACCGGATGGCTGAACCGCGCCCTCGCCGCGGCGCCCGGCGGCGAGAAGCGCGACGCCGGCGTCGCGCTCGGCCAGAACGTGCCGCTGGTCATGCGGGGGCCCGCCGCGGTGACCTCGTGGTCGCCATCGCGCCTTGCCGGCCCCGACGAGGACACGCTCGCGCGTCTCACCGATCTGTACTCGCAGGATCCGCTGCTCTCGGTGCGGCTGGCCGCGGCGCTCGCCGCCGCGGCGCTCGCCGCCGAGGACGGCGTCGGTTCCGCCATGGCCGGCGAGACGCGCGCCGGACGCTATGCGGAGATCGTCCGCGCGGCGGGCGGCTTTCTGCGCCAGGAACGGGGACCGCGGGTAGCCGTGTTCGACACCACCGGCTGGGACACGCACGCCAACGAGGGCGGCGCGGCAGGGCAGCTCGCCGGCCGTCTCGCAACGCTGGATGCTGCGCTCGCGGTGCTGAAGCAGGAGCTCGGGCCCGCGTGGCGCGACACGGCAGTGCTCCTGGTCACCGAGTTCGGGCGCACCGCAGCGATCAACGGCACGCGCGGCACCGACCACGGCACGGCGACCATGGCGTTCCTCCTCGGAGGCGCGGTCGCGGGCGGACGGGTCATCGCGGACTGGCCGGGCCTCGGGACGCGCGCGCTCTACCAGGGGCGCGATCTCGCGCCGACCCTCGACCTGCGCTGCGTGCTGAAGGGACTCCTCGAGGAGCACCTCGGAATCCCGGCACGCTCGCTCGCCGACTCGGTCTTTCCCGGC
>DASSQU010000146.1:0-4752 GCA_035702325.1 Steroidobacteraceae bacterium | reverse complement strand
GCCAGGCCCGGCAGCAGCGCGGTGCCGGTGCCGCCAACGTTCCCGAACACCGCGAGATTGACCGCCTGCGCCCGCAGTGCGGGGCTGATGCTGACCAGCCCGTTCGTCCCGGGGGCGGCGTTGGCGGCGACGTAACGGCAGGAGCCGCGCACCGACTTCGTCAAGGAGTTGTATTGACTGAGCAGCCGGCCGACCTCGGCCGTCGTCAGCATGACGAGCAGCAGCAGCGGCAGCGCGATGGCCAGCTCGACCGTCGCGGTACCTCGCTGCGTCAGGGAAGCGACGGCGCGGGCCATCAGGAGTCTCCGCTGTCGGGATCGCGATACAGCTCGATCAGATGCGGCCCCACACCCGAGGGCGAGGGTCCCGGCGTTCCGTTGGTGTCGCAGCCGGCCACGAACTGTCCGATCACGTCGTTGGAAGAGCCATTCTGGTTTACCGGCTGCAGCATGAAGAAGCAGCCGAAACCGAGCAGCGGAATGGAGTTGGTGCCACCCGAGCCGGCTGCACAGTCGCCGATCGGGACCGTGAGGACGCGGCGCTGGAATACGCCCGGTCCGCCCGCAGAGACCGGCTGATAGTCGTAGCTGGCGGAATTGCCGAGATCGCCGCTGTAGTTTTGATAGTCATACAAGAGGGCGATGTTGGCAGCGGTTATCCGGGTCGAGCCCTGCCAGACATTGCCGCTGCTGTCGGCCGTGAGCGCCGGTGACTGGCCCTTGACGACGACGTCGGGCGGATACTGCGACTGGCTGAGCGGTCCGCTGTACTGCCCGAAGCGGGTGTTGAGTCCGTCTGCCGTGGGGCCGGCTGCATTGCCCGGCTGCGTGCTGAGGGAATCACCCACGGTAGCGCAGCTGGAGTAATCGCCGGCGAGATTCTGCCGCACGACGTTCGCGCCCGAGCCCCCGAGCCGCAGAAGCTGGTAGTTGCCGGGACCGACCTGCGAGCTGCCCGAGGCGGCGTACTTGAGCACTGCCGGCGCGTTCTGGGTGTAGCCCCAGAGATTCGCCGCGCCCGCACCCGGATCACCGCAGGCGACCAGGGGCACGACATTGCAGGCAGTGACGACCGTCGCACTCGGGCCGGCGACGGCGCTGGCGCCCACGGTGGTTTGCGTGATCCCGCCGAGCTGCGCGAGCCAGGTCGGCAGGTTGAAGCCCGTGGCAATCACCCGCACGTACGGTCCGGCGGCTGCGCCGGGCGTGAACGGCCCCAGCGTGCTCGAGTACTGCACCGTTACCCTGATGCTCCCGGCTCCCTGCGCGTAGCCGGCAGCAAGCTCCTGGTTGCCGGCCGCGCTCGCGTTGCTGCCGAAGGCGCTGAGCGCTTCCGCGGTTGCGAGCAGGGAGCTCCCGGTCTGGTCCAGCGTCTTCGCGGCGGCCAGCGCCGCGGCGTCGACCGTGTTCTGCAGGCGTGTCTTGCCCAGCAGCGCGTGGCTGACGTCCAGGGCGAGGCCGGCCATCAGCAAAAGAGCGGTCAATGCGAGGACCACCAGCACCAGGGCGATCCCCCGCTGGGAGCCCAACGCGCGCGAGGCCCGGTTACGCAGCGGCATGCCGGCGGCTCCGCCCATCAGGGCCTCATGGCGCCGTGCCGACTTCGAACTGCAGGGTCCGCGAGACCTGCTCCTGACCCTTGGGCACGTCCTTGCGGTGGGCGTCGAGCGCGTTCTTGAGGCGCTGCCCGTCGCCCGCCTCCGGCGCGGCTGCCGCCGGCTGCGCGGCGGCGTGGGCGTCGTAGGTCTGGACCCGAATCATGTTGGCGACCGACTTGCCCCACGCCGCGTCGGCGCGCGGAGTGTCGGTTTGGCAGCCGGCAACGAGCACCGTGGCGGCGAGAACGGCGAGCTGCAATGTGTGCTTCATTTTGCGGATCCTCTGCCTTGATCAGTCATGCGGCTGGCCTTCCACCGGGCTTGCGCCCGGGGACGGGGAAGTGCCTTCGATCCTGCCGCGCAGGAAAAAGTCCAGATTCGACGGCTCGACCACGCTGTCGGTAGGCAGTCGCGCGTCGGCCGGGCTCATGGGCTGCGCCAGACGCGGCGTCACCAGGATCACCAGCTCCGTCTGGTTCTTCTGGAAGTCCTGGCTGCGAAACAGCGCGCCGAGTATCGGGATGTCCCCGAGGCCCGGGAACTTGTTGATGGCGTTGCGCATACTCTCGTCCATGAGGCCGGCGATGCCGATCGTCTGCCCATCGGCCAGCTCGACCGTCGAGATCGCGCGGCGCTCGGTGAGCGCGGGCACGGCGAACACTCCGGATGAGCTGATCGGCGTGACGACCAGCGAGTTGGCCTGCACGAGCTCGCTCACGCTGATGTTGAGCTTCAGGTTGATACGGCCCGATTCGAGCACCAGCGGCTGGAACACCAGCTTCACCCCGAAGTCCTTGTAGTCGATGCCGATGACCCCGTTCTGTTCCGGTACCGGGATGGGGAAGCTGCCGCCCGAGAGAAACTGCGCCTCCTGTCCGGTCTGGGTCATCAGGGTCGGCTCGGCCAGAATCTTCGCCAGACCCTGTTGCTGAAAGGCATCGAGCACCACGTTGGCGAGGAACTGGTTGCTGATGAAGCTGCCGAACAGGCCCGCATTGCTGATGATGGGCAGCGTCGGATTGAGGATCGTCTGGTTGGGACCCACCGGACTGCCACCCGCGAGGCCCGGCGATCCCAGCATCGGCACCGGTCCGTTCGGCAGATTGCTGCCGGTCGGATTCTGCGGCGGAACCCAGTTGGCATTCGGGAAGGTGGCCCCGCCGTTCACCCCACCGCCCACCCACTTGCCCTTGTTGAGGATGGCGTTGTACTGCGCATTGAGATGCTTCACCGCGTCGCGGCGCACCTCGGCCACCCGCACCTGCAGCATCACCTGCTGCGCGCCGGAGATGCTCATCAGGTTGATGACCTCGCCGACCGTGCGGTCCTCCATGTGGCCGGTCGCGTTCTCCTGCTTGAACATGATCTTCTCTTTGGCGGTCCCTGCCTGCTCCAGGTAGCCCCTGGCGATCTGCAGCGCCGCGTCCATGCGCAGGAGGCTGGTCACCTGGCCCGAGAGGATGATGTTGCGCCGTGCGCTCACGACCTCGATCTTCTCGCTCGGCAGCAGCGTCGCGAGCCGCGCCCTGAGCCCGTCGAGATCGTGCGTGACGGTGACGGCGATCGCACTGATCAGAGCGTCGCTGCGGTCCCAGAGCATGACGTTCGTGGTTCCGAGGTCCTTGCCGAGGATGTACAGCTCGTTCGCCCGCAGCAGGAGCACGTCTGCAATGTCGGGGTTGCCGATCGAGACGCGCTTCGCAGCGTCAGGAAGCTCGACGATCCGGCTCTTGTAGACCGGAACCTCGACGCTGGTGTTGCGGGTAGCGCGCACCACCTGATCGGACGACTGCTGGCCGTCGGCGGCCGACGCGCTCCCGGGAAACAGCAGCGCGGCAAGCAGCGCGAGGACTACACGAGTGGCGAAAGTGTGTCGCATGGAGTGTTTCCTTGAAAGTTTGGCGCTGCGGCGCCTCATCGCGCGGAACCCGCGTTCTCGACCCGGGTGCCGCGAATGATCGTGATCCACTCCTGCGGAGACCGGGAGGGCGGCGCCTGCGTGGCGCGTGCCACGGTCTTGCGCCGCGCGGTCGCGGCCCGGGTCTCGCTCACCGCCGGCTCCGCAACGGACTCGTGATTGACCAGCGGGCTGCGCAGCGTCAACTGGATCCTGCCTTCCTCGCGCGCCTTGACGAGGACCTCGGCCTGCCGCGGGGTCACTTCCAGGGTGACCGCCCGGACCAGCACCGGCCCGTCCTTGTCCTGCGAGGCGGTCTGATCCACCGCCAGCACGTTGAGGTTACCGAGCACCGTCTCGGTCACGGCATGCTGGTTGTTGTCCACCATGCGGGCCGCGACCACATCGACGTGATTGCCCGGGAGCAGGAAGCCAGCGACTCCGACGACGTCGTCGACGCGCACGGTGACCGCGCGCATGGCGGGTTTCAGCAGCGCTGCCAGCGTGCTGCCGGTAGCGCGATCGGTGAAGCGCTCCCGCAGCAGGATCTCCCCGGCAAGCGCCTTCTGCGTGCCGATCAGGCCGACGACGTCCTGCGGCTTCTCGAAGTGATTTCCCACCTCCGTCCCGCTCGGCAGCGTGATGATCTTGAGGTGGCGCGCCTCGACCTTGGTTCCAAAGGGAATCTCGATCGCGGCGACCACCACGTGCATATCCGGTCCGGCGCCCGAGCGGGCCTCGAGCCGCGCCTGTATCCAGGATCGCGCCAGCCACGCTGCCCCGAGGGCGAGCGCCAGCGAGATCAGGATGAGAAGAAGTCCACTGCGCTTGAACATGTGAGTACTTCCGTAGGCGGTCCTGGCGAGAAGCCGACCGAGGGTCCCGCCGCCCGCCGGCTGCGCGCTCCCCGGCCGCGAGGGAGCACGATGGGGAGCGCTCGCGCCCCCACCACGTGCCCGCTCGCCCTCAGGCCGCCGGCGTGATTATGGAGATGATGTTGTTGATCACCGCGGCGACTTCTTTGCCGAGGTTGGTGAACGCGAGGGACACCGCCACCGCGATCAGGCCTCCGGCCAGAGCGTACTCGACCGTAGTCAGACCGGCCTGCCGCTTGCGCGCGGCGATCAGCAAGGTTCTAGAAAGTTTCATGACTCAGTCTCTCCGGTAATGAATGTGGATGATCGACTTCCGTTCCGGCGCTCAATTGCAACTGATCGCCACTGCGCAGGTTGTCCCATGCGCGGTGCGGCGTGTTAGG
>DASSQU010000145.1:0-7802 GCA_035702325.1 Steroidobacteraceae bacterium | reverse complement strand
GAGAACGCCGTGCCGCGCTTGCCGCGCGAGGCGCGCAGCCACTCGGCCGCGGCCTGGCTGGTGCTCTCCGCGGTCGCCGCGGTGACTTCCTTCTGGATCGCGTCGGCGACCGCGTGCGGATCGCGGTCATAGGGCACCAGGATCGAGAGCTCGTCCCACAGCCACTGCCCGGTGGTCGAGAAATTGAAGTAGTGCCCCTCGATCGCGAAGCTGTTGGTGAAGGTGACGCGCCGCCCGGTCGGATGTCCCGCGTCGGTCCAGTTGCCCGTCTCGAGCAGCACGGTGTGGAAGATGCCGAGCTCGACCACCTCGCCGCTCACGCCGTTGATCTCGACCCAGTCCCCGAGGCGCATGCCGTGCCGTCCCATGAGCACGAACCAGCCGAGGAAGCCGATGATGAAGTCCTTGAGTGCGACCGTGAGTCCCGCGCCCGCGAGCCCGATCATGGTGCCGAGCTGGCCCGGCAGGCCGATGAGCATGAGGATGATGACCACCACGGCGACGATCTGCAGCGTGACGCCGACGACGCTGCGGAGCGTGGCGATCTGGCGGCGATCGATGCGCGCTCGTCCAAGGAGGCTCTCGAGCCAGCGGTCCGTAAAGAGGAGGAGCAGAAGCGCGACCAGCACCACGGCGACGCTCGTGAGGCAGGTATGCAGCACGCCGTCCGCCTGGGTTTCGACCAGAGCGCCCCATTGCCCGTAGGTGTCGGCGATGCGGCGGCGATCGCTGATGCGTTGATCGCGGATGGTGAGCCGGCTCTGCTCGGCGGCGAGCTGGCGCGTCGCGCTGAGGAGAGTCGGGGCGGCGGCGGGGGCATCGCCTCCGGCCGACGCCGGCGGCGTCAGGGCGGGGGCTGAGCTCCCCGGCGGGTGCGGCTGTGTCGATGCGTCGCGTGCGCGCGCCTTGGCTGCGGCGAGCTCGGCCATCAGATGCTGCTTCTCCTCCTCGAGCGCCGTGGCGCTGTCGGCGGCGCGCTTTTCGGCCTTGGCGAGCCAGCCGCGCTTCCGGCGCAGGTCGCGCCACTGCCGCACGGTGCCGACCAGCCCGTGGAGATTCTCGAGCGCGCTGGCGGCCGGCGGTGCCGCCGCCGGGCGGTCGTGATCGGCCGCCTCGTGCTGCGCCTGCATCATCTGGATGCGCTGGTGCACGTTGCCCCCGGCGCGCATCAGGTCCTCGCTCGTCTGCGTGACCTCGTCCTGGTCGAGCTCGAGCTGGGCGTTGGTGAGGTCGAGCTGATCCTGCAGGGCGGGCTTGGCGCTGTCTGCGGCCCTCGCGAGCTCGTCGGTCAAGCGCTTCGAGCGCGCAGTGTCGTTCGCGAGCTGCTGCTGCACTTTCTCGAGGCGCTTCTGGATCTCGAGCGCCTGAGGGCTCAGGACCGGCGGGTGGGCCTCGATGTGGCGCATCGCGCCGGCGAAGGCGAGGTCGAGCTCGTGATCGGCGAGCCGCACCGCCTGCGCGGCGAGCGGCTGCTCCTCGGGAGTTGTGGCGTGCAGCGCGAGGCGCTTGGCGATGTGGTAGGTGGTCTGATCGATCACCGGCAGCGCGGCGCCGGCGCCGGCGGCGGGTGCTGCGGGCCTGGAGTTCAGTGTCGCTACCGGGGAGGAAGCGGCCGGGTTAGTTCTCCACAGGCCGTAGCCCGTCACGGCGAGCAGGCTCAAGAGAACGGCGGCAGCGATTTTCTGCAGAAGGCTCATGCTTCGCGGGCGTCGGGCGCTTGCCGGGCAACGGCGGCTATGATGCCACGGCCGCGGCGAAGCGCGGCGGCGCGGGTGCGTCGGTCGGCTCGCCCGCTTCGCCGGGCTTCAACCAGAGATCGATCCCAGAACCTTTAATCCGTGAGCCTTCGCGGCTAGCGCCAACGCTGCGTCGTGCGTTGCCATGACTGCCTCGGTGCCTTGAGAGTCCGCCCACAGCAACGCCGATACCAGGTGAATGGCGTCAAGAGTTCCTAACTCGGTCGGCAGGGGTTGCGCAGCGCGATCGAGTACCGTCGAATCGACTTCGATGAGCTCGAGGGAGTCTATGAGCGCCAGAATCGTCGCGCGCCTCCGGGCTACTTCGACGTCCTCCAGACGGGCGCGCAGCCGCAAACGGTCGAGCGTTCTCAAGCTCTCGGTCGCTATCAGCGCACTGGACGCACCCCGCTCAATACGGTTCCACTCCGGCAACGCGTTCGATTGTCCGAGGGCTACGCGGAGCAGCACCGAAGAGTCGACGTACGCGATCACCGATGGCCTTGCCGCTCCTCGAGAAGCAATTCCACCACGTCACATTTCAGCCGCAATGGCTTGGGTAGCGGCACCTGATTGGGTGCCGGCGTGCCGGACGCCGGTTTCCGGACCCGCAGGCCTGTGGGCTCGCGCATCGGCACTATCTGGGCGATGGCGGTATTGCGATCGAGGACCGCAATAGTTTCGCCGCGCTGCACCGAACGCAGAAATTCGCTCAACCTGGACTTGAGTTCGGCGATGCGCACTTGTTTCATGACCTAATATGACCATAAGTAGTCATAAATTGCAATGCACATCAGCCGAAACACACCGCGAGCACCGACTCCGAGCTGCCCTTGCCCCGCCCCGGGGGTTGCTTACCGACGCGGTGACTGCCGAAGCACGCCGCGGCGCGGTCGCCGCCTCCCTCTATCCATTTGCCCTCGTCAGTACGCGACGTACGGACCCGGGCCGCCCGGGGTGTTGTGGTTCTCGAAGGCGGTGAAGACGTTGCGGCCGTAGAAGTGGGGCAGGCCGAAGTCGAAGGTTCCCGAGGAGCTGGCGGGAATCTGCGCCCCGATACTCGGGAACACGGTGCCGTTCGGATACGCGCTGAAGAGCGACTGGGCGCTGGCGATATTGAAGGTGGCCTGAAGCTGCATCATGTTCGCGCCCACCAGGGTTGCCATCAGGTTGCTCGCCGCCGAACAGTAAAAGCCCGAGAGGCCGGTGCTCGCGCCGCAGACCGTGAGCGCGGAGTCCGTGAAGTAGATCGCGTTCGAGCCGCTGTCGAGATAGCTGTTCGGGTAGTCGGCGCCGTTGAACTTGATATCGATGAAGCCGAAGTTCGGATCGGTCGTGAGCACCGTGGCGGCACCCAAGCCGTTGTTGCCCTGGGTGCCGATGCCGAAGACAAGCGCGCCGGTCGCGCTCGCGGCGCCGTCCGCCTCCGCCGGCAGCTCGACGATGACGCCGTTGTCATCGCCGGAGGCGGTGAACGAAGCCACGGGGTTCGCGACCTGGAGGTTCAGCGGCTCGGTCGTGCTGGTGCACTGCGCGGCATTCGAGGCGCAGAGGTAGTAGGTTCCGGCCGGTGCGGGCGAAGTGGTGCAGGCGCTGCCGCAGTCGGCAATAAAAGGCCCGACGCCGAGGATGCCGTTCGCGCCGAAGGTCGCCACGGTGTTCTCGGGGTTCGGGACCGGCGTCGAGCAGCCCGATGGAACGGTCGTGTAGGCGGGATCTCCGATCACCTGGATCGGAATACCGCTCGCCGTCTCGCTCGAGATCGTGAGGTCGGCGGTCTTCACCGGACCCCAGCTGTAGCCGTCGGCAAACTGCGCGCACTCGACGACCGGCACGGTGCCGGCCATCTGCTGCGGCAACGCCTGGGCGAGGGCCGGTGTCAGCACCGAGGACATCACGCGAAAGCCGAAGGAACCGGTATCGACCTCGATGCCGTCGATCGTCTGGCAGGTGGTGGTGCTGCCGGGCTGGCAGATCGTGACGCTGACGAACGCCGTGTTGATCGTGCCGGCGGGACCGGCGTTGACGGTGAGGGTGGCGACGTTGGGTCCGGGCCCTGCGATCACCTGGCCGCCGCCCCCGCCGCCGCCACCTCCGCCGCCGCCTCCGAGGTAGCCGCCGCCCCCGCCGCATCCGGCGAGGAGGAGAAGAGCGATAAATCCAGGGGCCGCGTACTTGCGCATAGAGTCGTCTTCCTCGGGGTGCGTCAGCGAATCTCGGATACGGAGAAATTCGGGGGCAGGAGCGCGGGGTCCCAGGCCCGGCCGTAGAAGGCCCGCATGCGCCCGTTCGATTCGACGACGAGGTTCGGCTCCTCGACCTTCATGTGCCGGTGGCTGCCCGGCCGCGCCGCGGCCTTCGCGCCCGCGGCGTAGCGCGGGTAGTAGGTCCCGAGCATCTGGCGGAGGTCGGGCAGGGCCGGCCCCCGCCAGCTGAGGGCAAAGACCTTGCCAGCGGGGGACAGGTACTCGCGCACCTGCGTGCCGCCCGGGAGGTTGATCTCGCGCACCTCGTAGCCGCTCGCCGAGGTCGCGGGACGAACCTGACCCTTCATCGACACCCGGTCCGCCTCCACCGAGGCGCTGTCGCCGCCCAGGACCGCGAGCGCGGGTCCCGAGAGGAGAAGGCCCGAGGTCAGGAGGCCGATCAACAGGAGCGTCTGGCGGGGCGGTTTCATGGCGATCGGTCCTCGAATGAATCTCGATTCATTTTGCCTGAAGTGCAGTCGACGGGAACCGCTCGGAGCTGTCGGTGGCTGGCGACGAGGCGACGTAATCCCGGCCCGCGGTCCCCTTACCGCCATGTGAGCGCGCGAGAGGCGCTCGGGTTGACCGGCGCGCGCCGGGGGAACGGCGCTCGCCCGCCGGCTTGGGGCGACCGTCCATTCAGGCTGGGTTCAGCGAAACAGCTTGGCGGCGCCTTCCTCAATCCGCTAGCATTCCGCCCCCCAAAATGAGGAGCGGTAGTTCAGCTGGTTAGAATACCGGCCTGTCACGCCGGGGGTCGCGGGTTCGAGTCCCGTCCGCTCCGCCAATCTGGAAAATGTCCTTTGGAATGAAGGGCCTATGAGTCCCCGTCTTTGATTGTGTTTCTCGGCAGGAAAGCATATAAGCATACTTATGCGCACGACGCTCGACTTGCCGGACGATCTCATGAAGCGAGCCAAGATCGCGGCTGTGAGGCGTGGCTCGACGCTCCGTGAGCTGATGGCCGAGGCACTGCGCCGGCTGTTGGCGGCGGAATCCGGCCCCAAGCGCAAACGAATGACAGAGGCGCCGATCAAGCTACCGCCGGGGCACACGATTCCGGTTCGCTCCAACAGCGAAATCGCCCAGCTCTTCGACCAGGAAAGCATCACGCATCTGAATGACGTGTATCGCAGACGCTAACGTGCTCTTTCCGCTGTTGGTCCAGGGACACGTCGCTTACGAAGTCGCGAAGCACTGGTGGGATGAGCAGCCCGACGGGTCCGTGGGAACCTGCGTTGTTACGCGGCTGGCAGTGCTGCGCCTGTTGACCAACAGAGTCGCCATGAACGGAGCCCCGGTCAGCCCCCATGAAGCCCTCAAGGCCTGGCGGCGACTCGGCGACGATCCACGCTCGTTTCACATTGATGCCGAACCGGCCGACCACGAGTCTCGCCTCGCGTCGCTCGTCTCCTCGCGGGAATCGACGCCGAGCCTGTGGACCGATGCATGGCTCGCCGCCCTCGCGATGGCACTCGACTACGAGATCACAACGTTCGATCGCGGCTTCAAGTCGTTTCGCGGGCTGAAACTGCGACTGCTCGAGATCCCCGATCGCTGATGGCAATCGAGACATGCCGCCTCGGCCACCGGCCGATCATGCCGCCCGTGTAGACCGGGCAGCCATCCTTGAGTAACCTTCGCGGCGTTCTCGTTTTCCGGCCGTTTTGACCCATGCTGCAAAGTATCGGCGATCGCCTCAAGGGCCACAGGTGGCTCGCGTACGTAGTGCTCGGCCCCCTGGCGCTGATCTTCGCCGCCTGGGGCGCCTACGGCATCGTGAATCTGAACGTCGGCGGCGCGAACTACGCCGCGGAAGCCGACGGCAGCAAGATCTCACTCGAGGAAGCGCGCAACTTGTGGCTCCGCCGGCAGGCGGAGTGGCAGCAGCGGCTCGGGGGCACGGACATCCCGGCCGAGATCCGCGCACGGCTCCAGGACCAGGTGCTCGAGGACCTGATCCGCAGCGCCCTCATCGCGCAGCGCACGAGTAAGCTCGGCTACCGGATCGGCCACGAGGAGCTCATCGCCGCGGTCCACAACGAGCCCGCGTTCCAGATCGCCGGGCAGTACTCGGCGGATGCCGCCCGTGACGCGCTCGCCCGCGCCGGAATCTCGCCCCAGGCGTTCCAGGAGGATCTGCGCCGGGAGCTGCGCAGCGGTCAGCTCGAGACCGCGATCCGCGCGTCCGACTTCCTCACCCCGACGGAGTACACGCGCTACCGGAACCTCGAGGATCAGGAGCGCGAGGTGCGCTACCTCGTGGTGCCGGCCGACAAGTTCCCCGGTGCGCCGGTCGACGATGCCGCGGTCGAGGCCTACTACCGCGCTCATCCGCTCGAGTACCTGACGCCCGAGTCCGTGCATCTTCAGTACGCGGAGCTGCGGCTCGCGACGCTGGAAGCCCAGGTGACGGTGTCGGATGCGGACCTGCACGCCCAGTACGAGAAGGTGAAGATCCGGCTCGGGGCTCCCGAGAAGCGCCGTGCGCGCCACATCCTCATAACGGCCAAGGATGATGCGGCGGCGCTGAAGGAAGCCGGCGACGTGCTCGCGCAGGCGAAAGCCGGCAAGGACTTTGCCGAGCTCGCCCGCAAGTACTCGAAGGACCCGGGCTCGGCGCGTAACGGCGGCGAGCTCGGGTGGGCCGAGCGCAGCGCCTACGTGAAACCCTTTGCGGACGCGCTCTTCGGCATGAAGGTCGGGGAGATCGCAGGGCCGGTCAAGACCCAGTTCGGCTATCACATCATCCAGCTGGAGGAGATCCAGCCGGCCAAGACCAAGACCTTCGACGAGGCGCGCCCGCAGCTCGAGACCGAGCTCAGGCGCGATCGCGCGACCGAGCGCTTCGGCGACATCCAGGAGAAGCTCCAGGGCGCGCTGGCGCAGGGTGGCGCGGACCTGAACGCACTCGCCCAGGAGTTCAAGCTCCAGACGGGCGACGTTGCGCAATACCTCAAGGGCGCGGGCGCAGCCCCCCTGGGCGCCGGGCAGCCGCTCCAGGACCTCGTCTTCGGCGACCCGCCGCTCGCCGTCGGACACGTCGGCGGCCCGGTGCTCTTAGGGAACGAGGCACTCGCCCTCGTGAAAGTGCTCGAGCACCGAAAGCCCCAGCCCAAGCCGCTCGCCGAGGTACGCCAGTCCATCGCGAGCGCGCTCGCCAAGGAGCGGGGAACCGAGGCGGCCGTGAAGGCGGCCGAAGCCGCCCGCGCGCGGCTCGTGGCCGGTGCCTCCTTCGACGCCGTGACGGAGTCCTTCGGCCTCAAGGCAGACCCGGCGCACTTCGTCGGCCGCAACGACCCGTCGGTTCCCGCAGAGATCCGCTCGGCCGTCTTCACCGCGCCGCCCCCGGCTGCGGCCCCCGTCTACGAGGTGGTGAAGATGAGCGCGGGCGGTGCCGCGCTCTTTGCGCTCACCCGAGTGCGCACCGGGGGACCGGCCGAGACGCCCCAGCAGCAGCTCGACCGCGAGATGCAACAGGCGGGGCGCGACGGGGCGAGCGACGTCATGGCTTATGTGGCCGAGGTGCGGCGCACCGCGGATGTTCGCAAGAACCCCAAGGCGTTCGAGTAACGCCGTCGCCTCAGCCCTCGGCCTCGAGCGGGAAGCTCATGCCGACGGTACTGAAGCCCCCATCCACGTAAAGGATCTCCCCGGTGATGCCGGAGGCGAGGTCGGAGCAGAGGAACGCCGCCGCGTTGCCGACGTCTTCCAGCGTCACGTTGCGCCGCATCGGGGCGATCTCGGCGACCCGGGCGAGCATCTTGCGAAAGCCGGGGATGCCGGCGGCGGCGAGCGTCTTGATGGGCCCGGCCGAGAT
>DASSQU010000144.1:0-5824 GCA_035702325.1 Steroidobacteraceae bacterium | reverse complement strand
GCACGGTGGTGGTGCGCGGGGACCGCATCGTATCGGTCGGAACGGGGAGCGCACCGCCGGGCGCGCGGGTCATCGACCTCGGCAACGCGACGCTGCTGCCGGGTTTCATCGATGCGCACGTTCATCTCACGGTGCAGCTCGAGAAGGACTACTACCACTTCCGCTACAACTCGCTCATGCGCTTCCCGGCCGAACAGGCGCTGTACGCGGCGCTCTACGCGCGGCGCACGCTCGAGGCGGGCTTCACTACGGTGCGCAACGTCGGCGCGGACGATTTCGTCGACGTCGGCCTGCGTAACGCAATCAATGCCGGTATCACCCCGGGCCCGCGCATGCTGACCGCGGTGCACGGCATCGGCTCCCCGGGCGGACATTTCGACGAGGCGCCATTCCCGCCCGACCGCTTGCACCCGGAGGGTCCGATACAGGGGATCTGCAGCGGCCCCAAGGAGTGCCGCGAGGCGGTACGCTACCAGCTCAAGTGGGGCGCGGACGTCATCAAGATCGCCGCGAGCGGCGGCGTGCTCTCGGAGAGCGATCCGGTCGACGTGCCGCAGCTCACGCTCGAGGAGATGCGCGCCATCGTCTCCGAGGCGCACGCGTGGAGGCGCAAGGTCGCGGCCCACTGCCACGGCGACGCCGCCGCGCGGCTCGCAATCGAGGCGGGCGTCGATTCGATCGAGCACGGGAGCTTCCTCACCGAGGACACGCTCCGGCTGATGAAGGCCAAGGGCGTCTACCTGGTGCCGACGCGCATGACCGTGAACTGGGTCGAGAAGGAGGTCGCCAGCTATCCGCCGAAGATCGCCGCCAAGGCGCGGGCCGCAGCGGCCGCGCACGGCGATATGTTCCGCTCGGCGCTGCGCATCGGGGTGCCGATCGCCCTCGGCACCGACGCGGGGGTCTATCCGCACGGCATGAACGGCATGGAGTTCGCCGCCATGACCGATCTCGGCATGAGCCCGGCCGCGGCGCTGCTCGCCGGCACGCGCGAGGCGGCCCGGCTGCTCGGGGTCGAGGCGGACGTCGGGACGCTCGAGGCGGGCAAGATCGCCGACGTGGTGGCGGTCCCGGGGAACGTGCTCGAGGACATCCACGCAACCGAGCACCCGGTGCTGGTCATGCATCTGGGCAAGATCGTGGTGCACCAGGGCGACTAGCATTGCGGGCCGCCGGCGCGTGCCGCGGGGCGTCGCATTGAAGCGAGGGGTATGGTTCAGTACACTGCGCGGCCCGCCGCTTGCGCCGCTTCAGGGCCGCAAAGCGCGCGGTTCAAGCCGATGCCGGGGTGTAGCTCAGCCTGGTAGAGCACTACGTTCGGGACGTAGGTGTCGCTGGTTCAAATCCAGTCACCCCGACCAATAGCAGATTTCTCGAGGTTGGCGCCGCGAATTGCCTCGGCGTGCAGCGCGCCGCGGCGTGTGACGGACGTCACAGTTGCGGCGAACCCTTACTTGTGGCGCTCCGGCGCGAGCGTTGAAATGCTGCGGTGAGTTGCAAGGAGCTGCATCGTTTGATCGAGGAGCACGACGACGCCATCGAGCGTCTGCTGGTGCTCCAGCGGGGACGGGTGAACTACCAAGTTGCCGAGGCACGCTCGGTGTGCCGGACTACGATGGCCACGCTTCAGACCCATCTGCTCCTGCACGGGTGTGGCCGCTACGACGTGAAACAGGCCGCACCGCGTCCGAGTACGCTGAGCGCCTGAAGGCCGTCCCGCGAGCCAGAGCACATGCGGGCGCGAGTTGCTCGTGTCCCGCAGTCCAGCCGCTTCAGCGTCGAAGGGATCCGGCGCGCACTCCACCGTAGGTCCATGCACGCGCACATCGCTGTCGCAGATGGCGCGAGAGGCGAGCCTCCGCTCGCGCTGCTGCTGCGCGAGCTGCGGAAAATACCTACCCAGCGCGCTCGTCAAACTGTGGGCTGCTCGGCACGCCTCGGGCGGCGCCCGGCGCAGACTCTTTGGCGGTACGGACGGACGCGATTCCGTCTGCACCGACGGCAAACCCATCGAAAGGTGGGGACGCAAAGCTTCCGGTCGAAGGGCGTGAGCCCACGATAGCGGGGTTGCCGAGCGCCGGAACACGGGGGAATTTATCCACCGTGTGCGGTCTCGTAAAAGCAGACGCACCCGCCCTGTGCCGGGTCGGCGCCCTCTTTTGGCAACCCCGCATCGTCCGCTCCGACCACCGGATTTGCCGGGGCCCCGCCCTGTGCCGTGCACATCCCGGGAGTTGAACGACAAGCAAGCATGTTCTTATGAGCCCGAACAGTGCCGCACCCCGCGCGCGCGCCAGGCACGTCATGACCGGACTCGCCCGTCCGCTGGTTGCCGGGTACGCGACCCCTGCAAGGGCCGCTCGTGGCAGCGGGCCGGCCCCCGCTGGCCCGCGCCCGGCCGCCGCGCGTCCTGCGGGGTCGGGCGACCTCGCGCCGGGGATCAACCGGACACCGGAGGGCAAGGCCGGCTCCAGGCGCGCAGCGATCTTCGCCATGGCGATCGCCCTGCTGTTGATCCTCGGATGGCTGCTGCCGACCGAGCGCTACATCACCCCCAAGCGCGGCAGCGGTTACTGGCTCGGAATCATCGGCGGCAGCATGATGCTGCTGCTGTTTCTCTACTCGGCGCGCAAGCGCGTGCGCTGGCTCAACTGGCTGGGGGCGGTCGACAGCTGGTTTCGCTTCCACGTGATCCTCGGGATCCTGGGCCCGCTGTGCATTCTCTTTCACGCAAACTTCAGTCTTGGCGCCACCAACAGCAACATGGCGCTGTTCAGCATGCTGCTGGTCACGGCGAGCGGACTCGTCGGCCGCTACCTCTACGTCCGTGTGCACCGCGGTTTGCACGGACACGGGACCACGCTCGACCTGCTGCGCTCCAGGGCGGAGCGGTTGCGCGCCCTGTCAGTGAGTTTCCTGCCCGAGCTCGTCGGTCGCCTGGAGAGGTCGGAGCACCGCCTGTTGTCGGCGGGTCCCCATCTGCCGGTCCTGTGCCTGGCGAGACCTGCGGTACTGTGGCTGCGCGCGACCCGCGCCCGCCGGCGGCTGCATCGTTACGTCGACACCGCGCTGCGCGCCGCCGCTGCCGACTCGGCCGCGGTTGCCGGGCAGCGGACGCGATTGCGCCAGACCGCCTGCGCTTACGTCGACCGGCGCCTGCTCGCGACACGCCGCGTCGCCGGATTCCAGGGATACGAGCGGTTGCTCTCGATCTGGCACGCGGTGCACGTGCCGCTGCTGTTCATCCTGATCGTGGCCGGCGTGGTGCACGTGGTCGCGGTCCACCTGTACTAGTGGTCCGCACGGCGGTGCCGGGCGGCGTGACTAATCGATTCCCAGCCACTCCACGGCACTGTCTTCGGTCCTGAAGATCCGTGTCGTGGCCCCGCGATTGACGGCAACGGTCTCGACGAAGCCGTGCCCCGCCTCGAGCGGGTTGATCACCGCCACACGAAGCCCGCGCCACTCCGTGGCAAGCAGCTCACCGAGCGCGAAGCGATAGTCGTTGGGCGGGGGTTCGCTGAGCGCGCTGGTGTCGAGCAGCACCCGCCGGCAACCGTGCTCCTCGGCAGTCTTGCGTATCAGCGCGACCAGACGCCGGCTGCGCCCCAATTCGCGCTTCCCGCGCACCACCACCCGCAGGATGCCGCCCTGTTCGCTGATCTGAGTCTGGTAGTCCTGCTCGTCCGCCATATCCGCGCGAGCCCCCCCCGGGCCGGATCACTCCAAGCTCAGCCAGTCCATGGCGCGTTCTACGGACTCGAAACCGCGCGCAGTCGCCCCGCGATTGACCGCGACCGTCTCGATGAAACCATCGCGCGCTTCGACCGGACTCACGACCGCAACCCGCAAGCCGCGCCATTCCTCGGCGACCCGCTCGCCGATCGCGAAGCGGTCGTTGTTCGGCATCGGATCGGAGAAGGCGCGCGCATCGATCAGCACCCGCCGGCAGCCGCGCGCTCTTGCCGTGTTGCGCACCAGCGTCAGGAACCGCTCGGACCGGCCGAACTCGAGCTTCCCGCGTGGCACGAAGCGCAGAATGCCGCCCTCCTCGGTGATCCGGGTCTCGTAGTCCTGCTCGTCCGCCATAGTCCTGCACGGCGCGCCGCGGCCTGCTGCCGCAGCCGCCGTGCGCCCTCCCGATGAGACGCGCACTCCATTGCATCCTACACTGTGGGGCAAAACACGCCAGCCCCGAGCGCAGCCACCCGTGCCCGACGACCGTCGCCAGCCCAGCCCTTCCCCACCGCCGCTGTCGCGGCACCGGATCGTCATCGTCGGCGGCGGGGCGGGCGGGCTCGAGCTGGCCACCAGGCTCGGTGACCGCTTCGGCCGGCGTGGCCGGGCGCAGATCGAGCTGATCGACGCGTCCCGCGCCCACCTGTGGAAGCCGCTGCTGCACGAGATCGCGGCCGGCAGCATGGATCTGTCGGTGCACGAGCTCAACTACCTGGCCCAGTCGCACTGGCACCATTTCCGCTACCGCCTCGGCGAGATGATCGGGCTCGACCGGCAGCGGCGCGAAGTCCTGGTGGCACCGGTGTTCGATGAGGACGGCAGCGAGATCACCCCCGGGCGCACGGTCGGCTACGACACGCTGGTGATCGCCGTCGGCAGTCTCACCAACGACTTCGGCACCCCCGGCGTCAAGGAGCACGCGATCGCCCTCGAGACGCCGGGCGATGCCGCGCGCTTTCATCGCCGCCTGGTCAACGCGCTCATGCGGGCGCATGCGCAGCGCGAGCCGCTGCGTCCCGAGCAGCTGCAGGTCGCGATCATCGGCGCCGGGGCCACCGGCGTCGAGCTCGCGGCCGAGCTGCACAACACCACGCGGGAACTGGTGGCCTACGGGCTCGATCGGATCGATCCCGACCAGGACATCAAGCTGAACGTGATCGAGGCGGCCGACCGCATCCTGCCGGCGCTGCCGGAGCGGCTGTCCGAGGCGGCGGCCAGGCTGCTCGAGAGCAAGGGCGTGCGCGTGCGGACCGCCGCGCGCGTCGCCGAGGTGCTGCCCGCCGGGGTGAGGCTCGCGAGCGGGGAGCTCATCGCGGCGGAGCTGGTCGTCTGGGCGGCGGGCGTGAAGGCGCCGGATTTCCTCAGGAACCTGGACGGCCTCGAGACCAACCGCGCCAACCAGCTGGTCGTCTGGCAGACTCTGCAGAGCACCCGCGACGAGAACATCTTCGCCCTCGGCGACTGCGCCGCCTGTCCCTGGCCGGAGAAAGGCGGCAGCGTGCCGCCGCGCGCGCAGGCCGCTCACCAGCAGGCCTCGCATATGGCCGGTCAGATCGCGCGCCGCCTGGCGGGCAGGGAATTGCGCCCTTATCGCTACCGCGATTTCGGCTCGCTGGTCTCACTCGGCGAATACAGCACGGTCGGCAACCTGATGGGGGCGCTGGTCGGGGGCAGCCTGCTGATCGAGGGCTACATCGCCCGGCTGATGTACACCTCGCTCTACAAGATGCACGAGCTCGCGCTGCACGGCTTCACCAAGGTCGCCCTCGACACCCTCGCGCGGCTCATCACGCGCCGCACCGAGCCGCACGTGAAGCTCCACTGAGACAAGCTTCATAACCGACTGAAAAACAAGAGCGAGCTTCCCGGACTCGCTAGGGGTTGTGTCACGACGCTGCCCAGAGCCCCTATATGTGGTAGGCGAACACTCGCAACGGTCGTATCCTAGGACCGTCGCGCACCGGCGCGGATCGCGGGGAAGATCATGCCGCAGGATGAACTCATCGCATTGCTCGACCGGGCGCGCACCGTGCTCGACCGTTACCTCTTCGATCCCGCCGGCGAGGTGATCCGCGACGACGTCGCG
>DASSQU010000143.1:0-3245 GCA_035702325.1 Steroidobacteraceae bacterium | reverse complement strand
AGAGCCGCTGGATCCGCGTCGAGCAGGCGCGGCGCGCCATGCCGACCAACACCGGCGAGTTCGCCGCACGCGTCGCCGCGCTCAAGGGCCGGATCGACACCCTGCAGGCGCGCCTCGCCGCGACCGAGCAGAAGCAGGCCGGCTTCCTGGCACGCCTCGCCGAGCACGAGCTCGCCGACCAGCAGGCGCGGCTCGCGACCTACCAGGTGCAGGCGCGTTTTGCGCTCGGCACCATGTACGACCGCGCCGCCAACGCCGCCGCCGCCGCCGCGCCCAAGGCGCCCGGGCCCGAGCAGCGCACCCCCGGGGAAGCGGCGCCGCCGCCGCAGGCGCCGGAGAAGCCGCAGTGAACGCGCGCACCGCAGCACGCCTGGCGCTCCCCGCCGCGCTCGGCGTGCTGTCCCTGCCGCTCGCAGCGCAGTCCCCGTCCGGCAGCGCGCCGCAGACCATCGGCGACCTCGAGTCGCACCGGGTGGAGGTGCACCGCGACACTCTTGCGAGCCCGAGCGTCACCAAGGCGATGGAGAACTACCGCCGCTTCCTCGAGCTGCAGAACACCGATCCGCGCCTGCGCGCCGAGGCCATGCGCCGGCTCGGCGACCTGAATCTCGACGCCGGCGAGCTGCAGCGCATGGAGCAGGAGGTCACCGCCCAGGACCTGCAGGGGTCGGAGGCGATCCGTCTCTATTCGACGCTGCTCAAGGCCTACCCCGACTACGCGCGCAACGACCAGGTGCTGTACCAGCTGGCACGCGCCTACGAGATCACCGGGCAGTCCGACCCGGCACTCGCCGCGCTCGATCGCATCGTCGCGCGCTACCCCGACACACCGCAGCTCGCCGAGGTGCAGTTCCGCCGCGGCGAGCTGCTGTTCTCCGCCAAGCGCTACCCCGAGGCCGAGCGCGCCTACGCGGCGGTGATCGCCCGCGGCCCGGACTCCGGCTTCTACCAGCAGGGCCTCTACAAGCACGGCTGGTCGCTGTTCAAGGAATCGAAGACCGAGGAGAGTCTGCCGTCCTTCGGCAAGGTGCTCGATCACGAGCTCGGCACCGGCCCGGGGAAGCGCGCCGTGCGGCTCGAGAGCCTCAAGCGCGCCGACCGTGAGCTGGTCGAGGACACGTTGCGTGTCATGAGCATCACCTTCTCCTATAACGATGGTGCCAGCTCGCTCGAGCAGTACATGAAGGAGCAGGGCCCGCGCCCCTACGCCTACCTGCTGTACCAGCGGCTCGGGGACCTGTACGTCGACAAGCAGCGCTACCAGGACGCGGCCAACACCTACCGTGCCTACGTGGCGCGCGATCCCAACAGCGACCAGGCTCCGGACCTTGCCATGGCCGCCATCGAGGCCTATGCCAAGGGCGGCTTCAGCAAGCTGGTGCTCGACGGCAAGCACGAATTCGTCGAGCGCTACAACTTCGATTCACCGTACTGGAAGACCCGCAGCCGCGCCGATTCACCCCGGGTGGTCGCGGAGCTGAAGACCAACCTCAAGGACGTCGCCAACTACTTCCACGCCAGCGCCCAGAAATCGGGGCGCAACGACGACTATCTGGAGGCCGCGCGCTGGTACCGCTCGTACCTGCAGTCCTTCCCGGAGGACGCCGACTCCGCCGCCACCAATTACCTGCTCGCCGAGGCGCTGTTCGCGGCCCACGACTACGCCGACGCCGCCAGCGAGTACGAGCACACCGCCTACGGCTATCCGAAGAACGACAAGTCCGCCACCGCCGCCTATGCGGCACTGGTCGCCTACCAGAAGGGCGAGGAGGGGCTGAGCGGCGCCGCCAGGGAGGCCTGGCACAAGCGCGCCACCGACGCCGGGGTGAAGTTCGCCCAGACTTTCCCCGAGCATCCCGACAGCGCCGGCGTACTGACGCGCGCCGACGAGGAGATCTACGCCGCCGGCGACCGGCCGCGCGCCATCGGCATCGCCGAGTCGCTGCTCGCGCGTCAGCCGCCGATCGACAACGCCAAGCAGCGCATCGCCTGGACGATCATCGCCCAGGCGCATTTCGACCAGGGCGAGTATGCCGAGTCCGAGCCCGCCTTCCAGCATGCCCGCTCGCTCGCCGGGGGCGACGACAAGATGCGCACCGATCTCAGCGAGCGGCTCGCCACCGCGGTCTACCGGCAGGGCGAAGCCAAGCAGAAGGCCGGGGATGCCGCCGGCGCGGTCGAGGATTTCCTGCGCGTGGCGCGCGTGGCCCCGGGCTCCAAGGCGGTCGTGAACGCGCAGTACGACGCCGCCGCGCAGCTCATCCGCCTCAAGGACTGGGGCCGCGCCATCGGCGTGCTCGAGGATTTCCGGCGCCAGTTCCCGACGAGCTCGCTCTCGGCCGACGTGACGCGCAAGCTCGCGGTCGCCTACGGCGAGGCCAACCGCCCGGGTGAGGCGGCGGCGGAATTCGAGCGCATCGCCGCCAGCCCGGGCGAACAGCCGGCGGTGCAGCGCGAAGCGCTGCTGCAGTCGGCCGACCTGTACGCCAAGGCCAACAACCCCCCCAAGGCGGTGGCGATGCTCGAGAAGTTCGTCGCGGCGAATCCGACCCCGGTGGCCGACGCCGAGGAGGCGCGCGAGCGCCTCGCGAACTATGCCGAGCGCCAGGGCGACATCGCGCGGCGCGACTCCTGGTACCACAAGATCATCGAGGCCGACGCGCAGGCCGGCACGCAGCGCACCGACCGGACGCACTTCCTGGCGGCCAAGGCGCAGCTCGCCCTCGCGCGCTTGCCGCGCGATGAGTTCCGTGCGGTGCGCCTCACGCTGCCGCTGAAGAAGAGCCTCGAGGTGAAGCGGCGGGCGCTGCAGGCGGCGATCGACGGCTACCGCCGCGCGGCCGATTACCAGGTCGCGGAGGTGACCACCGCCGCCACCTACGAGACCGCCGAGCTCTATCGCACGCTGGCGCACGACCTGCTGAATTCCGAGCGGCCGAAGAACCTCAAGGGCGACGCGCTCGAGGAATACAACTCGCTGCTCGAGGAGCAGGTGTTTCCGTTCGAGGAGCAGGCCATCAAGGCGCACGAGCTGAATGCCGCGCGCGCCCGCGACGGCGTGTACGACCAGTGGGTACGCAAGAGCTTTGCCGCGCTCGCCGAGCTCGAGCCGGCCCGCTACGACAAGACGGAGCTCACGCAGGATGTGGTTGCGAGCCTCCAGTAAGCGGCGTTGCTCCGGCGCCGGCCGTGCTCTGCGCGCCGTGGCGCCCGCCTGCGGCGCACTCGCGCTCGGGCTGCTGTGT
>DASSQU010000142.1:0-2515 GCA_035702325.1 Steroidobacteraceae bacterium | reverse complement strand
GCACACGTGCCGCAGCCAGCTCGTACGCCGCCAGCAGCGCGATGA
The DNA here is from genome assembly GCA_035702325.1 of Steroidobacteraceae bacterium. GTDB lineage: Bacteria > Pseudomonadota > Gammaproteobacteria > Steroidobacterales > Steroidobacteraceae > 13-2-20CM-66-19. The sequence goes on along the minus strand of DASSQU010000142.1, from coordinate 2,470 downwards.
GCAGCGTGAGTGCCACGGCCAGTGCGAGCAGAGCGAAGCGCAGCCGCGGGGCGGCCGCGCGCGCGGCCGTGCCCGGGGCGCCGACGGTCGGCGCGGCGACTGCAGGCTCCGCTGACGTACCAGCGAACAATTGGAAGACCTCAGACGAGTACGACGTCGTATTGATCAACGCCGTAGAGCGCCTCGACCTGCAGGCGGATCGGCCGCGCTACCTGGGCTTCCAGCTCTGCGAGCGTGGCTGATTCCTCATCGAGCAGGCGATCCACGACGTCCTGATGCGCCAGTATCAGCAGCTCGCGGCTGGCAAACTGCCGGCTCTGTCGCACAATCTCGCGAAAGATCTCGTTGCACACGGTTTCCGGAGTGCGCACGAAGCCGCGCCCCTCGCAGCTTGGACAGGGCTTGCACAGCAGATGTTCCAGGCTCTCGCGCGTGCGCTTGCGGGTCATCTCGACCAGGCCGAGCGGCGAGAGACTGACGATGTGCGTCTGTGCCCGGTCGCCGGCGAGCGCGCGCTCGAGCGCGCTCAGCACGGCGCGCCGATGCGGCTCGTCGCGCATGTCGATGAAGTCGATGATGATGATGCCACCGAGGTTGCGCAACCGCAGTTGCCGCGCAATGCTCACCGCCGCCTCGAGATTGGTGCGAAAGATGGTCTCCTCGAGGTTGCGGTGGCCGACGTAGGCTCCGGTGTTGACATCGATGGTGGTCATCGCCTCGGTCTGATCGATCACCAGATGTCCGCCGGATTTCAGCGACACCTTGCGATCGAGTGCCCTGGCGATCTCCTCCTCGATGCCGCTCAGATCGAAGATCGGCCGCGGGGCGCAGTACAGCTCGATCGCCGGCGCACCCTGCGGCATGAAGGCGGCGGCGAACTCGCGCATGCGCTCGTACTCGCGCGGCGAATCGACGAGTACGCGCGCGACGCCGCGCGCGAGCTCATCGCGCAGCACGCGCAGCGTGAGCGGCAGGTCCTCGTGCACCACGCTGCCGGGCGGCACCTGGGCGACGCGCGTGCGCACGTGCTCCCACAGCTTGGCGAGATAGCTCATGTCCTCGCGCAGATTCTCGGCTGTGGCCCCCTGCGCCGCCGTGCGCACGATGTAGCCCCCGCCGGCGGGGTCCGCGCCGCTGAGCTCGGCGAGCATGCTTTTCAGCCGCGTGCGCTCCGGCTCGTCCTCGATGCGCGCCGACACGCCCACACCCTCCCCGCGCGGCATGTACACCAGGTAGCGCGAGGGCAGCGCGACGAAAGTCGTGAGCCGGGCGCCCTTGGTGCCGATCGGGTCCTTGATCACCTGCACCAGGATGTCATCGCCGCTGTTGACCAGCCGGCGGATGTCCTCGACCTGGGGCAGGCTCGTCGGGGCGGAGTTGGCCAGCGTATCGGTCGCCGAGCTGTGCGCGATGTCGGCCGCATGCAGGAAAGCGGTGCGCTCGAGGCCGATCTCCACGAACGCTGCCTGCATGCCCGGGAGCACGCGCGACACACGCCCCTTGTAGAGATTGCTCACCAGCCCGCGGCGGCTGGTGCGCTCGATGTACAGCTCCTGCAGCACGCCGCTCTCGAGAATCGCCGCGCGCGTCTCGCTCGGCGCCACGTTCACCAGGATCTCGATGCTCACGGCGTGGCTCCGCTCACCGAGCGGTCGAGCCAGTACGACACGCCGGCGCCCGCCAGGAGTTCCGCAGTCTCGTAGAGCGGCAACCCCATGACACCCGAATAGCTGCCCGAGAGGTGCTCGACGAACACGGCGCCGTGGCCCTGCACGGCGTAGCCGCCGGCCTTGTCGCGCGGTTCGCCGGTACCCCAGTACGCCATGGCCTCGGCAAGCGTCAGGTGCCGGAAAAGCACCTCGCTGCGGCTCACGCGGTGGTTCAGCTCGCCGGCTGCCGCCAGCGCGACGGCCGTGAGTACCTCGTGGCTGCGCCCGGAGAGCCGCAACAGCATGGCGATGCCCTCCTCGGCGTCGGCCGGCTTGCCGCAGATACGCTGCTCGATGAGCACCGTGGTGTCGGCGGCCAGCACCGGAAGGCCCGCGCCATGGGGATGGACGATGCGCGCCTTGGCGCGCGCCATGCGTACGACATAATCCAGCGCCGACTCCCCGGGCAGCACGGTTTCATCGATATCGGGAATGGCGGACACGTACGGCACGCCGAGCTGCTCGAGCAGCTCGCGCCGCCGCGGTGAGGCCGAGGCGAGGCACAGAAGCGGCGCATGGAACGCGGATGGCGGCATCAGTCGCGATGATACGGGTGATTGGCGAGGATGCAGTGGGCGCGGTACAGCTGCTCGGTCAAGAGGACCCGGGCGAGGGCATGCGGCAGGGTGAGGCGGGACAGCGCGAGTCTGAGATTGCAGCGCGCCAGCACTGCCGGAGCGAGCCCATCGGGGCCGCCGATGACAAAAGCCAGGTCCTCGCCCTGCTGCATGCGGGCAGCGAGCCAGCGCGCCAGTTCCTGC
>DASSQU010000141.1:0-2083 GCA_035702325.1 Steroidobacteraceae bacterium | reverse complement strand
CGGCAGATGAAAGAAGGTCGACATCGGCGCCTCCAGCTCGTAGCCGAGTCCGCCGACATCGACGGTGAGTTGCGGGGGCGTCTTGGAGGCGATCCTGCCGCGCAGCGAGCCGATCATCAGTTACGCCCGCGACCAGCGCGGTCCGCCGGCGCACTGCAGGCGCGCATGCAGCTGCCGCTGGTGTGCGTGACATACGGCCACCGCGAGCGCATCCGCCGCATCCGCGGCCGGCGGATCGGCGAGGGACAGGAGCACACGGATCATCTGTGCGACCTGAAACTTCTCCGCGCCGCCAGAGCCGACGACCGCGAGCTTGATCGCGCGCGGCGCGTACTCGAACACCGGGACCTCCGCGGGAATCGCGCACAGCGCAGCGCCGCGCGCCTGTCCGAGTTTCAATGCGCTGTCGGCGTTGCGGCTCACGAACACGCGCTCCACCGCGACCTCGGCGGGACTGTGCTCGGAGAGCAGCGTACGCAGCCCCTCGAAGATCAGTCGCAGCCGTGCGGCGGGCGCAGCCGAGGCGACATTGAGGCATCCATGTGCCACGGGGCGCAGCTCACCGCCCTGGCATTCGATGACGCCGAAACCGGTGCGGCGCGAGCCCGGATCGAGGCCGAGGATGCGCAGGCGCAGGGTTGCCGCGAGCGGGGTGGCCGCCGCCGGCTCAAAGGCGCGCCAGGACCTCGTCCGATATCTCGACATTCGAGTACACGTCCGCCACGTCCTCCAGACCCTCGAGCGCCTCGAGCAGCTGCACCATCGCCTCCGCCTCCTCGCCCGAGAGCGCGAGCGAGGTGGCCGCGCGGCGGGTGACTTCCGCCGTGGCCGGCGTGAATCCCCGATGCGTCAGCACCGCGCGCACGGTGGCGAATTCCAGCGGATCGGCGAGCACCTCCACGGAAGTGTCGGCGTTTGGCACCACATCCTCCGCGCCCGCCTCGAGTGCCACCTCGATCAGCCGCTCCTCGTCGGTACCCGGCGGATAGGTCAGCAGCCCGACCGTGTTGAACAGATAGCTCACCGAGCCATCGGCGCCGAGCTGCCCGCCATGCTGCACGAAGGCGCGCCGCACCTCTGCGCCCGTGCGCTTACGATCCGCGGTCATGCATTCGACCATGACCACCGCACCGCCCGGGCCATAGCCCTCGTACTGCACCCGCTCCCGGCCCTCGCAGGGACCCTCGACTGTGCGGCGGCAGCGCGTGGCTGCCCGGGCGCGCCGCTGAATGTTGGCCCACTTGCTGTGGCCTGTCATGAGTGAGTGCTCCACCCCCAAAAAGCCGGCGGTATGATAGCGGCAAAGGCGCGCCGGCGACACGCTCACCGCACATCGCCCACCGCCCGGCACGAGACCAGCGCCACCGTGGAAACCAGTCAACTCTGCCCGCCGCGCGTCCGCAGCGCCATCCTGGGCGCACGCACCGCTTTCGAGCGCGCCGGTGCATCGCTCGAGGACGCGCTTGGCTTCGCGACCGAGGCCGCGGAAATCATGGGCGGTCTCACCGAGAGCACCGAGCTCGCCCACGCGTTGCTCGCGCGACCGGTACTGGCGAGCGAGCGCCTCACCTCGGAGCAGGCCGCGGGCATCGTCGGCCAGAGCGCCACCGACATCGCGGTTGCTCTGCAGCGGCTCGGCACGCTTGGCCTGCCGCGCGGCTGGTCGCCGGCGCAGGGCCTCGATACACGCCAGACCGAGACTCTGCGCAAGATGCTGCTGGCCGTGGTGAGCGATCCGCGACTGGTGCTGGCGCGGCTCGCCGAGGAGCTGGTGGCGCTGCGTCACGCGCGTGCGCTGCCGGAGGCCGAACGCAACCGGCGCGCACTCGAGGCGCGCGCCATCTACGCACCGCTCGCCAACCGCCTCGGCGTCTGGCAGCTCAAGTGGGAGCTCGAGGACCTCAGCTTCCGCTACCTCGAGCCCGAGGAGTACCGCCGTGTGGCGGCCGCGCTCAAAGAGCGCCGCGCGGACCGCGAGCGCTACATCGAGGCGCTGTGCACTGAGCTGCAGGAGCAGCTGCGGGCCACCGGCATCGAGGCCGGAGTGTATGGACGGCCGAAACACCTCTACAGCATCTACCGC
>DASSQU010000140.1:0-8772 GCA_035702325.1 Steroidobacteraceae bacterium | reverse complement strand
GTTTCGATGATGCGGGAGCTGAGCGCCGCGCGCAGCGCGAGTCCGGCGTCCGTGCAGCGGCGGATGCGGTACTCCTGGTCGCGTGCGATCGGCACCGCGACGCCGGGGCGCTCGCAGGCGAGCACCTGCAGGAGCGTATCGCCGCCGTTGCACACCACCAGGCGCGCCGCGCGGATCAGCTCGGCGAGCTCCGCCAGCGGCAGCAGCGCGGCGCGCCGCAGCGGCCCGGCACCGGTCCCGCCGGCTTCTGCCCGGGCGCCCACCAGCAGCGTCTCGGCGCCCCGTGCCGCGATGGCTGCGGCGGCCGCGGCGATGATCGCCGGGGCGTCCTCCGCGCCGGGGTGGCCGCTGCCGCCTCCCGGAACGATCAGCACGTACTCGCGCGCCCGCAGCCCGAAGCGCGCCAGGCACCCGGCCGCCAGCGCGGCGTCGGGCGGGGGCAGCAGTGCGTCCACGTAACGGATGCGCGGCCGCCCGAGCACGCGCAGCTTCAGCCGCTCGAGGGGCCCGAGCGCCCCGGCGATGAATTGCGGATAGGCGATCCAGTGCTCGTCGATGAGGCCCATCCAGCGCAGCCGGAAGCCCCTGGCGCGCTGCCGGCGCCGCGAGCTCACGAACACGATGCGCGCCCCCGCCTCGCGCGCCGCGCGCAGCTGAAGCGTGCGGCCGGCGTTGTCGAATACCACCACGGTGGGGCGGAACTCGCGGATCAGGGCGCGCACCTCGCGCGGATGGAAGGTCGGGGAGGCGGGCAGGAGCGTCGCCGCGAACGGCGTGTCCGCCGCGTAGGGGGCGGCGCGGCTCAGCGCGAAATGCACCTCGCTCGAGGGGCGCACCCGCACGAGTGCCGCGGCGATCGCCAGGCAGCGGGCGTACTCACCCATCCCCCGGGGGCCGGACACCGGAAGGAACAGCAGCCGTGCGGCGGTATTCGGCATCGGGACGGATGGTAGAGTACTGCAATCCGGTCAGTCTCGATGCGCGCCCGCGGGTGGCGCCGCTGCCGAGCGAGCCGCCCGATGATGCCGCTACTCTTCTACGATCCCCTGTGTCCGCGCCCCTATAGCGCCGAGAGCCTGCGGACCGAGGGGCTCGCCGGGACCGAGGCGAGCACCGTGCGCGTCGCCGAGGCGCTCGATGCGTGGGTGGCACAGCACAATCGCGCGCACTCCGAAGGGCGTTACGTTCCTCCCGGAGCACTCGCGCAGGTGAACCACGTCGTGGTGCTGCGCGACCCGCGCGCGCTCGCCACCGCCGCCCGGCTCCATCCCGGTGCGCGCGTCACACTGTGGGTGCACGACCGGATCGAGCCCGGCTCGTCGCGCGCACGCTGGTTCGCCGCTGCGGCCGGCGAGCTGCGCCGCCTGCGCCCCGAGGTGGTATGCGTGTCGGAGTTCCAGCGCGCGCGCGTCGCGGCCACGCTGGCGCGCATCCCGGGATGCGGATCGCTCGCGGTGCGCAGGATCTACAACCCGGTCGACGACCAGGTCGTGCCCGACGGCACACCGGTCGATATGGACAAGCTGGTGTTCTTCTCCTCGCCGAACAAGGGTCTGCGCTTCACGCTGGATGCGTTTCGCGCGCTGCGCCGCCGCCACGGCGGGCTGCGGCTGTGCGTAGGCAATCCGGGCTACAAGAGCTTCGACCGCCCCGGGCTGCCCGGAGTCGAGTGGCTGGGTTCGCTGCCGCACTCGCGGGTGCTCGCCGAGATGCGCACGGCGCTCGCCACCTTCAGCGCCAATTTCGTCATCCCGGAGACCTTCGGGCTGGTGTTCGCCGAATCGCGTGCGGTCGGCACTCCGGTGCTGACCCACGACTGCGGCGCGGCCGCCGAGGTGCTGCAGGATCCGCGCCAGCTCCTGCCGGTGACCGCCGCCGAGCGGCTGTACGAGACGGTGCTGCGCCGGCTGTCGCCGGCGGTGCGCCGCGGGCCGGCGCGGCTCGCCGATGCCCTCGGGCTGTTCGGCCGGTTCATCGAGCGAATCGAGAGCTGGCGCGCCGGCGGGCGGCCGCGGGTCGGTCCGGACGCGCGCTTCCGCCTGTCGGCGGTCGCCGGTGAGTGGCGCGCGCTGCTCGCGCGTTAGCCTCGAACCCGCCGCTATGCGCGCCTTCGCCTGGTTCCTCGGCCTGATCGCCGCCGCCCTGGCCGCCATCGCGGTGTTCGCCTATCCCGCCTGGCTGCTGGTGCATCCGCATTTCGATTTTCCGTTCCACCGCATCGGCGAACGCATCGGCATGCTGGCGCTGCTCGCGGGCTTCCTCGCCGTAGCGCGGCACCTGAAGCTCGCCGACCGGGCAAGTCTCGGCTACGCCCTGCCGCGCCGGGCCTTCGGGCGCGAGCTGCTGCTCGCCCTGACGCTCGGCGCCCTCACCATGCTGGCACTGGTGGGGATCATGAGCGCGCTCGGCCTGCTCGACTGGACGCCGCGGGGCCCCGGCGGCGCGGGATTTGCCCGGCTGCTCGCCGCGTGCGCCCTGAGCGCGCTCGCCGTGGCCTGCATCGAGGAGACCTTCCTGCGCGGGGCGATGCACAGCGCGATCGAGCGCGAATCCGGCCCGCGCGCGGCGGTGCTGCTCACGGCGCTCGTTTATTCCGCCAGCCACTTCTTTGCGCGCTTCCACATCGAGGCTGCGCAGGTGTCGGCCTGGAGCGGGGTGACGCTGCTCGCGGGCACGCTGCATTCGTTCGCACACCCCGCCGGGATCGCCGACGCCTTCGTGGCGCTGTTTGCGGTCGGGATGGTGCTCGGCATGATTCGCGCGCTCACCGGCAACATCGCCGCCTGCATCGGGCTGCACGCCGGCTGGGTGTGGGTGATGCTGGTGACTCACGAGCTCAGCCGGCCGGAGCGCGGCGTGGCCGGGTCGTTCCTGCTCAGCCGTTTCGACGGTTTCGTCGGCTGGCTGGCACTCGCGTGGACAGTGGTGCTCGCGCTGCCGCTGCGGCGCTTCTACGCAGCTCGCACGGCGCGCGTCCGGGCCGCGCGCCCTGGCGCCTGAAGCTCACTCGAGCTCGACCGGCGCGAAGCCGTCCCGGCGCAGCGCCTCGAGCAGTCCGCCGTCGCCCACCAGGTGCAGCGCCCCCACCACCACCAGGGAGTTGTCCGTGCCCCCCAGCAGCCGCTCGATCTGCGGCAGCCAGCGTCCGTTGCGATCGGTGACCAGGGCGCGGTAGAGCGCCGGGAAGGAGCGGTACTCGCGCGCGAGCAGCGCGGCGAGCCGCGCGGCATCGCCGTTGCGCCACGCGGTGAGGACGGTGCGCATTTCCGTTGCGGAGTCGTCGAGATCCTCCAGCACCATGTCGAGGAAGTGCGCCTGTTCGGCGGTCGGCATCGCCTCGAACACGCCGAGCTCCTCGGAGATGCTCTCGAGGCCCGCGGTCGGCTTGCGGTCGGCGTGTGCGCGCTGCACCAGCTGTTGCTCGACACCCTGTCCGGGGTCGAAGCCGAGGTGCAGATACTCGAGCTGCGCGAGCTGCAGTCCGACGACCCACGGGGCTTCGCGATCGAGCGCCGCGGCGGGCAGGCCGAGCGCGGCCGCCGCGGCGCTCACGCGCTGGTAGCGCGCCTCGCCGAGCTCACCGCGCAGGCTGGCATCCGCGGGCAGCGAGCCGTGCTCGAGCATCCACTCGGCGGCCCCGAGCTCGTCGAGCTTGCCGAGATCGAGCTCCATCACCACGCGGGCGGAGTCCGCGTAGGCGCGCTCGAAGCCCCGCGGCAGCGCCGCTTCGGCGGCAGGCAGCAGGTGCACCGAGCCGGCGAGGTAGACGGTGTTATGCGCGCCGCGGATCGCCCACACGGGGCTCCCCGCCTGCGCGGTCAGGCTACCGAGCAGGCCGAGCGCGAGGAGCCACCACGATGCTGTTCTATCCACACGATCTCGGTGAGCAGCGAGCCGTCGGCGCGCAGCTCGAGTGTACGATAGGCCGGTGGCCGCGGGTCGAGCGCGAAGTCGTCCGAGTTGGGCAGGAACTGTGCGCAGGTGGACGGTGTCGCGAGCAGCCGCACACCCTTGCGCAGGCCGTCGTAGGCCTGATGCACGTGGCCCCACAGGACGGCGCGCACGTTGGCATGCCGGTCGAGGGTGGCGAAGAATTCCGCGGCATTCGCCAGTCCCACGCGATCGAGCCAGCGGCTCGCCATCGGCACCGGGTGGTGATGCAGGCACACCAGGCAATGGCGCTTGCCGGCGCCCGCGAGCGCTGCTTCGAGCTCGCGCAGAGTCTGCTCGCTGAGGCGCCCGCCTGCCGAGCCCGGGATGCAGCTGTCGAGCAGCACGATGCGCCAGCGGCCGAAATCGACGCAGCCCTCGAGCACGAACGGCTCGCCGGCGAGCTCGCGGCGCATCGCCCGGGGCTCGTCGTGATTACCGGCCACGCAAAGCACCGGCAGTCCGAGCGCGCCGAACAGGCGGCGGAAGTGCGGGTAGCCGCCCGGATCGTCCTGCACCAGATCGCCGGTAACCAGCACCGCATCCGGCGGCCAGTCGTGCGTACGCGCCTGCGCCAGCGCGGCGCTGAGCGCCGGCAGCGTCGCCACGCCGCGAAGCTGCTCGGCCTCGCCGGCATACAGATGCGGGTCGGTGAAGTGGGTGAGGCGCACGACACTCATGAAAACAGCCTAACAGAGCTCAGGAAGCGCGAGCAGTGAACCAGCTCCCGCGAAACGCCGCCGGAGCGCGAGCGCCGGCCTGGCATGAGGTGCTGCGCGTCGCGCGACGTGCATAATGTGAAACAGGCCCGCAGCTTGCGCACGGAAGTGGGGAACTTAAGTCGTGTCGTCGGGCCGCGACGGCCACCCGGCGCAGCGCCCGCAGCGCGGTGCGCACAGCGGGCACGCCGAGGGCGATTTGAGCATCGGGCGCGTCTGGTGGAAAATGCGCGCCCCGCCACGAGAGCCGATCGAAGCACCGCGGCCCGTGAGCCGCCTGGGGCACGCATGACTACCCGCCGCGATCTTGCCAACGCCATCCGCGCGCTCTCCATGGACGCCGTGCAGCGGGCCAACTCCGGGCACCCGGGCATGCCGATGGGCATGGCCGACATCGCCCAGGTGCTGTGGGGCGATTTCCTCAGGCACAACCCCGGCAATCCGCTGTGGCCCGACCGGGACCGCTTCGTGCTCTCGAACGGCCACGGCTCGATGCTGCTGTACTCGCTGCTGCACCTCACCGGCTATCCGCTCACCCTCGAGGACCTGAAGAGTTTCCGGCAGCTCGGCAGCGCGACGCCCGGGCACCCGGAACACGATCCGGCGCGCGGCGTCGAGACGACCACCGGGCCCCTCGGGCAGGGACTCGCCAACGCGGTCGGGATGGCGTTCGCCGAGCGGCTGCTGGCCGCGCAGTTCAACCGGCCCGGCTTCGCACTGGTCGACCACTACACGTACGCGTTCTGCGGCGATGGCTGCCTGATGGAAGGGGTATCGCACGAGGCGTGCTCGCTCGCCGGCACGCTCGGCCTCGGCAGGCTCATCGTCTTCTACGACGACAACGGCATCTCGATCGACGGCAAGGTAGCCGGCTGGTTCCGCGACGACACTCCGCGGCGCTTCGAGGCCTACGGCTGGCACGTCGTTCCCGGCGTCGACGGCCTCGACGCCGAAAGCATCGCAGGCGCCATTCGCGCCGCACGTGCGGAAACGAAGCGTCCCTCGCTCATCTGCTGCAAGACGATCATCGGCTACGGTGCGCCCCACAAGCAGGGAACCAAGGAGGCGCATGGCGAGGCGCTCGGCGCCGAGGAAGTGGCCGCGGCGCGTGCGGCCCTCGGGTGGCCGTATCCGCCGTTCGTCGTGCCCGAGGAGATCCGCGCCGCCTGGGATCAGCGCGCGCGGGGCGCGGCGCTCGAGGCCGCGTGGGGCGAGCTGCTCGCGCGCTACCGTGCGGCCTTTCCCGCCGAGGCACGCGAGTTCGAGCGGCGCATGCTTGGTGCGCTGCCGGCGGCCTGGCCGGACACCGCGGCGCAGATCCACGCGGCGCTCGCCCGGCAGAGCGCGCCGCAGGCGACCCGCGCCTCCTCGCAGGCCGCGCTGAACCTGCTCGCCCCGGCACTGCCGGAGATCCTAGGCGGCTCGGCCGACCTCACCCAGTCAAACAGCACGTTCTTCAAGGGAGCGAGCACCGTCATACCGGGCGACGGCACGGGCGACTACCTGCACTACGGGGTGCGGGAGTTCGGCATGACCGCCTTCCTCAACGGCGTCGCGTTGCACGGCGGATTCATCCCCTACGGCGGCACCTTCCTGGTGTTCTCCGACTACGCGCGCAACGCGGTGCGCCTCGCCTGCCTGATGCGCCAGCGCGTGATCCTGGTGTACTCGCACGACTCCATCGGCCTCGGCGAGGACGGGCCGACTCATCAGCCGGTCGAGCAGCTCGCGAGTCTGCGGGCGCTGCCGAACTTGAGCGTGTGGCGGCCCTGCGATGCCGCCGAGACCGCGGTCGCCTGGACGCTCGCGATCGAGCGGCACGCTCCGAGCGCGCTGGTGCTGACGCGCCAGGCGGTGCCCCAACAGCCGCGCAGCGCCGCCCAGCTCGCGGCGGTCGCGCGCGGCGGCTACGTGCTGATCGATGCCGGCGGCCCGCCCGAGGTGCTGGTGATCGCCACCGGCTCCGAGGTCGGCATCGCGGCCGAGGCGGTTGCGGCCCTGAACGCCGCCGGCCGGCGCGTGCGCCTGGTCTCCATGCCCTCGAGCGACGTGTTCGATGCGCAGCCGGAGGCCTACCGCGAAGCGGTGCTGCCGCGCGCGGTGACGCGCCGCCTGGCGGTGGAGGCGGCGGCGAGCCAGAGCTGGTGGCACTATGTCGGCAGCGCTGGCCGCGTGCTCGGCCTCGACCGCTTCGGCGCCTCCGGCAAGGCGGCGGATGTGTTTCCTTACTTCGGCTTCACCGCCGATAATGTCGCGCAGCAGATACGTGCACTGCTGGAGGTGTGAGCGCAATGGCGATCAAGGTCGGCATCAACGGCTACGGCCGCATCGGACGCAACGTGCTGCGGGCGCTGTACGAGTCCCAGCGCACCGGCGAGATCAGGATCGTGGCGCTCAACGACCTGTGCGACCCGAAGACCAACGCCCACCTCACGCGCCACGACACCGTGCATGGCCGTTTCGCGGGCGAAGTGCGCGTCGACGGCGACTCGCTGGTGGTGAACGGCGACCGCATCCGCGTGTTCGCCGAGCGCGACCCCGCCAAGCTGCCGTGGGGCGAGCTCGGCGTCGAGTACGTGCTGGAGTGCACGGGACTGTTCACCAGCAAGGCCCGGGCCGGCGCGCACCTCAAGGGCGGCGCCAGGAAGGTGGTGATCTCGGCCCCCGGCGGCGAGGACGTCGACGCTACCATCGTCTACGGCGTGAACCACCACGTACTGAAGAGCGGTTACACCGTCATCTCCAACGCCTCCTGCACCACCAACTGCCTGGCGCCCCTCGCCAAGGTGCTGCATGCCAAGGTGGGCATCGCGGCGGGCATCATGACCACCATCCATGCCTACACCAACGACCAGGTGCTGATCGACGTCTATCACCCCGACCTGCGCCGGGCGCGCTCCGCCACCATGTCGCAGATCCCGACCAAGACCGGGGCCGCGGCCGCGGTCGGCCTGGTGCTGCCGGAGCTCAAGGGAAAGCTCGACGGCTTTGCGGTGCGCGTCCCCACCATCAACGTGTCGCTGGTGGATCTCACTTTTGCTGCCCGGCGCGCAACTTCCACCGAGGAAGTCAACCAGGCGCTGAAGGAAGCGGCCGCCGGAGCGCTCAAGGGCATCCTCGCCTACAACGACGCGCCGCTGGTGTCGATCGACTTCAATCACGACGCGCATTCCTCGGTCTTCGATGCCACCCTCACCAAGGTGATCGACGGCACGCTGGTCAAGGTGTGCGCCTGGTACGACAACGAGTGGGGCTTCTCGAACCGCATGCTCGACACCACGCTCGCCTGGTCGAAGGTCGCATGAAGCTGCTGCGCATGACGGATGCCGACCTGCGCAACCGGCGGGTGCTCATCCGCGAGGATCTCAACGTGCCGTTACGGGACGGGGTAGTGACCAGCGACGCGCGCATCCGGGCCTCGCTCGCCACCATCCGCTACGCCCTCGAGCAGCACGCCAGGGTGTTCGTGCTGTCGCATCTCGGCCGGCCCAAGGAAGGCGCGGAGGATCCGGCGCTCACGCTGGCGCCGGTGGCGGCGCGGCTGTCGGAGCTGCTCGGCAAGCCGGTACCGCTGCGCAAACAGTGGCTCGACGGGGTCGACTGCGCCCCGGGCACCGCGGTGCTGTGCGAGAACGTGCGCTTCAACAAGGGCGAGAAGCAGGACGACGAGCAGCTCGCGCGCCGCATGGCGGCACTGTGCGAGGTGTTCGTGATGGACGCCTTCGGCACCGCCCACCGTGCCGAGGCGAGCACTCATGGCGTGGCACGCTACGCGCCGGTCGCGTGTGCCGGCCCGCTGCTGGTCGGCGAGCTCGAGGCGCTGGAGCGCGCGCTGTCGCGGCCGGCGCGGCCGCTGATCGCGGTGGTCGGCGGGTCGAAGGTGTCGAGCAAGCTCAAGGTGCTCGAGTCGCTGCTGGAGAAAGTCGACCAGCTGATCGTCGGCGGCGGTATCGCCAACACCTTCCTGGCCGCCGCGGGCGTCGCGGTCGGCAAGTCGCTGCACGAGGCGCAGATGCTCGACGTCGCCCGGCGCCTGATGGACAAGGCGCGCGCGCGCGGGGCGGAGATCCCGCTGCCGACCGACGTGGTGGTGGGGCGGGAATTGGCCGCCACCGCGCACGCC
>DASSQU010000139.1:0-6174 GCA_035702325.1 Steroidobacteraceae bacterium | reverse complement strand
CAGTCGTACAACGGCGAGACCTTCCTCACCAACGACAACCGCGGTCTGATCGCCGACTTCTACGTCAAGTGGCGCGTCAAGGACCCGGTGCTGTTCTATACCGCCACCGGCGGCCGCGAGGAGCTGGCCGGCGAGCGCCTCGCCGATATCGTCAAGGACGGCATCAAGAGCGTGGTGGCGCAGCGCACGCTGCAGCAGATCGTGTCCGCCGAGCGCGCCGCGGTCACCGGACAGATGTTCGGGCAGGCGAGCCGCAGTGCCACCGGGCTCGGGGTGGAGCTGGTCGACGTACGCGTGCAGCGCATCGACCTTCCGGACGACGTTGCGGCGCGCGTCTACGAGAGCATGAAGCAGGGCTTCGCCAAGACCGCCGGGCGGCTGCGCGCCGAGGGTCAGAGCGCCAGCACCGGCATCCGTGCCGCGGCCGAGCGCCAGCGCACCGAGATACTCGCCGACGCCGAGCGCGATGCGCTGCGCGTCAAGGGCGAAGGCGATGCCGCCGCGACCGCCGTCTACGCGCGTGCGTACTCCAGGGATCCGGAGTTCTACGCCTTCTACCGGAGCCTGCAGGCCTACAAGGACGCCATCGGCAAGGACGGCGACCTGCTGGTGCTCTCGCCCGACGGCGAGTTCTTCAAGTACCTGAAGGACCCGGGGAAGCGCCGCGGCGCGAAGTGAAGCCCGCGGCGTGAATCTCTCCGACCTGATGGCCGCGTTCGGCCTGTTCTTCGTGTTGGAAGGCATCGCCCCGTTCGTCAATCCGCGCGGCGTCAAGCGCGCCCTGGCGCGGCTCGGGGAAGCGCGCGAGCTCGAGTTGCGCATCGCGGGCCTGGCAAGCATGCTGGCCGGCGTGATCATCCTGTACCTGGCGCGGTAGGGGTCGCGAGGCGCGTGGGCAAGTTTGTCATCGTCATCGGCACGCAGTGGGGCGATGAGGGCAAGGGCAAGGTGGTCGACCTGCTCACCGAGCGCGCCGCCGCCGTGGCGCGTTTCCAGGGCGGCCACAACGCCGGCCACACGCTGGTCATCGGCGGACGCAAGACCATCCTCTCGCTGCTTCCGTCCGGGGTACTGCGCGAGGGAGTACGCTGCTTCATCGGCAACGGCGTGGTGCTGTCGCTCGAGGCGCTGCTCGCCGAGAGCGGCATGCTCATCGAGCAGGGCGTGCCGGTGTTCGAGCGGCTGCGGATCTCGCCACACTGCCCGCTGATCCTGCCTTCGCACGTCATGCTCGACCAGGCGCGTGAGCGTGCCCGCGGTCCCAACGCCCTCGGCACCACCGGGCGCGGCATCGGGCCGGCCTACGCGGACACGGTCGCGCGCCGCGCGGTGCGCGTCGCCGATCTGTTCCAGCGCGACCGTTTCGCCGCCAAGCTGGGCGAGATGCTCGACTTTCACAACTTCGTGCTGCAGCAGTACTACCGCGTGCCGCCGGTGGACTTCCAGAAGACGCTCGATGCGCAGCTCTCCATGGGCGAGCGGATCGCGCCGCTCGTGACCGACGTGACGGGCGCCCTGCAGGAGCTGCGTGCCGAGGACGCCAACGTGCTGTTCGAGGGTGCGCAGGGGGCGATGCTCGACGTCGATCTCGGCACCTACCCGTACGTGACTTCGTCGAATACCACGGCCGGCTTTGCCGCCACCGGCACCGGGCTCGGGCCGCGCGTGTTCGACGGGGTGCTCGGCATCGTCAAGGCCTACACCACCCGGGTCGGCGCCGGTCCCTTTCCGACCGAGCTGTTCGACGAGTACGGGGAGCACCTGTCGCGCGTCGGTCACGAGTTCGGCTCGGTGACCGGCCGGCGGCGGCGCTGCGGCTGGTTCGACTCGGTGGCGCTGCGGCGCGCGATCGTGCACTCGAGCGTCTCGGGACTGTGCATCACCAAGCTCGACGTGCTCGACGGGCTGGAGACGATCCGCATCGGCGTGGGCTATCGCATCGACGGCGCCGTGAGCCCGCAGCCGCCGCTGAGCGCGGAGGGCTATGCGGGCATCGAGCCGGTGTACGAGGAGCTGCCCGGCTGGCGCGAGTCCACGGTCGGAATCACCGAGTACCGTGCCCTGCCGGGCAACGCGCGCCGCTACCTCGAGCGTCTGCAGCAGCTGGTGAGCGTGCCGCTCGACATGATCTCCACCGGACCGGAGCGCGAACAGACCATCGTGTTGCGGCACCCGTTCGGTGCCTGAGCCGGACAGCGCGCCCGCCGCACGGGCGACGACGGCCGCTCGACTCGCACTCGCGCTGATCGTGCTCGGTGCCTGTGGCCTCACGGCCAGCACCTGGCACGTGTTCTTCGCCACCTGGGACGAGCCCGAGCACCTGGCCGCCGGGGTAGAGCTGCTCGATCGCGGCTACTACGAGTACGACACCGAGCACCCGCCGATCGGTCGCGTAGTGCTCGCCCTCGGGCCGTACCTCGCCGGCGCCCACTCCTACGGCACCCCGCCGCCGAGCGGCGTCACGGAGGGCGAGGACATCCTCTACCGCGACGGCAAGTACGATCTGTATCTCACGCTTGCCCGCGCCGGGGCGCTGCCCTTTCTCGCGCTGCTGCTGTTCGTGACCTGGCTGTGGGCGCGGCGGATGCTCGCGGGCGAAGGCGCGGCGCTGCTCGCAGTGATCCTGCTGTTGTCGGTGCCGCCGGTGCTCGGGCACGCGGGTCTCGCGGCGCTCGACGTGGCGGCGGCTGCGACCATCCTGCTCGCCCTCTACGCCCTCGACCGCTGGCTCGACACGCCGAGCTGGCGTACCGCGGTGCTGTTCGGGCTCGCGAGCGGACTTGCAGTGGGGACCAAGTTCTCGGCCGTACCGTACATCGGGATGTCGCTGCTCGCGCTGGGGCTCACCCACTGGGCGCTGGCGAGACGCGCCCGGCCGGCGGCCGGCGCGGCCACGTGGCGCGTGCGGGCCCCGGAGCTGGCGCTGGCGGCACTCGCCGCGCTGCTACCGCTCTTTATTGCCTACGGCATCCGGGCGCCGAACGCGGCACGGGTCGCCGCCCGTTTCAACTGGGCGGTGTCCTACCTGCAGCAGCAGCCGGGCCTGGATCACGGGCTCGGAGTGCTGTTGACGCACCTGTGGCTGCCGCGCGAGCTCAAGGATCTCGTCAACGGGATCGTGGCCGTCAAGGCGCACAACGATGGCGGGCATCTCTCCTATCTGCTGGGAGAGGTGCGCACCATGGGCTGGTGGTACTTCTACCTGGTGGCTCTTGCGGTGAAGACGCCGATCGCGATGCTGCTCGCGGGTCCGCTCGGAGTCACATGGCTCGCCCGCGAGGGCTGGCGCAGTGGTGACAACTGGCGATTTACGCCGGCAGTGCTCATCGTGGCGATCCTGGTCTTCGCGAGCGGATTCAGCCACATCAACATCGGCATACGTCACGTGCTGATCCTGTATCCGCTGCTCGCCCTGGGGGCCGCCTGGGTCGTGACCCGTGCGTGGGGTGCACTGCGACGGATGCCCAACCGGCGGCTGGCTGCGGCCGGCACGGTGGTGCTGGCGGCGCTGCTCACCTGGCAGTTGAGCACGCTATGGTTGGCCTGGCCGGACTATCTCGCCTACTTCAACGAAACCATCCCCCGCCCGGAGCGCGTGCTGGTCGACTCCGATCTCGACTGGGGCCAGGACCTGCGCCGCCTCGAGCGTCGGGCGGCGGAGCTGAAGATTCCGCGCCTGAGTCTTGCGTACCGGGGCACGGCTGACCTGACGCGCGAACCGCTGCCGCCGCTCGTGATCCTGCCGCCCCGCCAGCCGACCACCGGGTGGGTGGCCGTCTCGCAGCTGGCGCGCACGCGCAATCTCACCGATTACGCCTGGCTCGATGCCTACCGGCCGGTTGAGCGCATCGGTAAGTCGATCGACCTGTACTACATCCCTTAGTTGGCCGGGGAAATCGCCTGCGCCGATTTTCCGGACATCGGCTTCGTTGCCGGGCGCCTACGGCATGGTTTTGTCAAGTCGGGGCTGCGGTGCGCAGGCGCGTGATGCGCGCGAGCGGCGGCGGGTGCGAGTAGTAGAACGCCACGTACCACGGATCGGGGGTCAGCGTGCTGGCGTTGTCGCGGTGCAGCTTCACCAGCGCCGCGGCGAGCTCGGCGGCGCTGGCGTGCCGGCTCGCGAACCGGTCGGCGTCGAACTCGTGGCGGCGTGACCAGAGCGCGGCGAGCGGAGTGAGGAACAGGGCGAAGGGCGGCACCGCCAGCATGAACAACAGCAGCGCCGCATGCATCGAGGGCAGGGGTACGCCGAGCGCCTGGTAGAAGGCGCGCTGTCCGGCGAGCCAGCCGAGCAGAGCAAGTCCCGCGAGCGCCGTCGCCATCGAAAGCAGCAGCCGCTGGCGCACGTGCCGCAGGCGGAAGTGCCCGAGCTCGTGCGCCAGCACCGCCTCGACCTCCGGATGCGCCAGGCGCTCGAGCAGCGTGTCGAAGAACACGATGCGCTTACTGCGGCCGATGCCGGTGAAATAG
This sequence comes from Steroidobacteraceae bacterium, assembly GCA_035702325.1. Classification (GTDB taxonomy): domain Bacteria; phylum Pseudomonadota; class Gammaproteobacteria; order Steroidobacterales; family Steroidobacteraceae; genus 13-2-20CM-66-19. Next base: position 1,704 of record DASSQU010000139.1, on the reverse strand, counting down.
GCGTTGCCGTGGGTCGAACGGCGCGAGCTGTCGATCACGAACACCCCGCGCGAGGCGAAGCCGCAGCGCTCGAGCAGCGCCTCGATGCGACGCTTGAGCGCCTGATCCTCGAGCGGCGCGAAGCGGTTGAAGAGGGGCGCAATCACCGCCGGCCAGGCCCAGGCCATGAGCAGCATCACGCCGAGCCACAGGCCCCAGGCCCACAGCCACCACCAGCGCCCGGCGCGCGCCATCAGCAGCAGCGTCGCGGTGAGCAGCGGACCGCCGAGGACGACGCCGATGGCGAGGCTCTTGCCGAGATCGCCGAGGTAGATGGCCCAGGTCGTGCGGTTGAAACCGAAGTGCGCTTCCAGGCGGAAGGTGCGCCACAGGGAGAGCGGCAGGTGCAGCAGGCGGATCACCGCCACCACGGTCGCAATGACGACGACGCCGAGCCACGGTTCCGGCAGGCGCGTGTGGCGCCACAGGGCGTCGATCGCCGCGATGCCGCCGCCGACCGTGAGCGCGAGAGTGAGCACGGCGTCGATCAGCGTGCCGAGGCGGCCGAGGCGTATCTTCGCCAGTGTGTAGTCGGCCGCCCGGGCATGATCGGCCGCGGTGATGCTCGCCGCGAACGGGTCCGGCACCTGGTGGCGGTGGCGCGCCACCGCCGCCGCCTGGCGCTGCGCCAGCCACAGCTCGACGGCGACACCGGCGAGCACGACGGCGACGAAGGCGGCCGTGAGCGCATGCAGGTTGCTCATGGCAGCGATTTTAGCCGCGAACCGCGCCGCTCAGTGCGCCACCCAGCCCGAGCGCAGCAGCTCCTCGGAAAACTCGCGCGCGACGTGCGGGTCGGGGCGGGCGGTTTTGCGCGCGGCGCACGGCGAGGGAATGCGCGCCAGCATGTCGCGGATGACATTGAGGCGCGCCTGGTGCTTGTCGTCGGCGCGCACCACGACCCAGGGCGCGTCGCGGTGGTGGGTGCGGCGTAACATGTTGTCACGCGCGCGACTGTAGTCGCGCCAGTGGCGCTGCGCGGCGCGGTCGACCGGGCTGATCTTCCACTGCTTGAGGGGATCGCGGCGCCGCTCGCGCAGCCGCCGCGACTGCTCCCGGCGGCTGATGTCGAGGTAGTACTTGAGGAGGTGGATCCCCGAGCGCACCAGCATCCGCTCGAAGCTGGGTGCGGCCTCGAGGAAGGCCTCGTGCTCGGCAGCGGTGCAGAAGCTCATCACGTACTCGACGCCGGCGCGGTTGTACCAGCTGCGGTTGAAGAGCACGATTTCCTGGGCTGCGGGGAGGTGAGCGATGAAGCGCTGAAAGTACCACTCACTCACCTCGCGGTCGCTCGGCCTCCCCGGGGCGACCACCCGGACCTCGCGCGGACTCAAGTGCTCGGCGATGCGCTTGATGACGCCGTCCTTGCCCGCCGCGTCGCGCCCCTCGAGTATCACCAGCACCTTGCGCCCGCGGGCGATCACGTGCCGGTGGAGCTTCACCAGCTCGATCTGCAGGCGGTGCAGGTCGCGCGCGTACTGGTGCTTGCCCAGCCCCGGTACCGGCCGGGTACCCCCGGATCGCTTCTTTGCCATGGATCCTCAGCTCCGCTGACGGCGCGGCGGCGCGCCCCCACGGGCATTATTGGCACGCGTGCACGGCGCTGGCGACAGCCTTGTGGCAGGCGCGGGCTTGGTTCACGCTAGCGCCCCGGCGGCGATCGAA
>DASSQU010000138.1:0-3027 GCA_035702325.1 Steroidobacteraceae bacterium | reverse complement strand
CTGAACCGCGAGCGCTCGCGAAGTCGTGCCGGGGGCGGCGGTCTTGTCGACGATCCGCGCCTTCACCCCGAGGCGTGCCAGCCACATAGCCAGCACCAGTCCCGTCGGACCGGCACCGATGATCAGGACGTCGCTGCTGGCCATTCCAGGTTGCCGCCGCCGAAGGAATCGAGCCTAGCACGGGAACCGCTCGTTGCTCGCTTATACTCTGCGCGCCGCGCCGACCGCCGGCGCGAGAGCGGAGGGAACCTCCAGCGATGGTCTGGGTGCATCGGGCTGCGGCCGCAGGGCTGTACGCGCTGCTGCTGTTGCCGGGCGCGGCCGCGCCTGCGCCGGGGAGCGACCCGTGTGCCGGATTCTCGCGGGACGTGCGGCGCGAGCGGGCGTTGTTTGCCGGGGACGCCCGCGACCTTGCCGCCGGCAGAACGGCGGCCGCCGCACCCGCACTCGCCACCGGACAACTCTACGAGCTCGAGCTGAGTGCGCAGCCGGAAGTGAGCTTCGTCGCGCCTCCCGGCAGGGTGTCGCGGACGGAGGCGACCTACGCGGGCCTCGCCACGCTCAGCGTTACGGCGGCCGGCATCTATCAGATCGCGCTCGATCAGGCGGCGTGGGTGGACGTGCTCGCGCACGGCGTGGCGATCAGGGCGCGCGACTTCCAGGGGCGTCCCGGATGCAGCGCGCCGCACAAACTCGTGGAATTCGAGCTCCCGGCCGCGACACCGCTGGTGCTGCAGTTCAGCGGCGCGGTGACGCCCTCGATGCGCGTCACGGTGAGCCGCGCTCACGCGCCTGCGGCGCCAGCGCGAGCGCGCGGCTGAGGCGCCCGCCGAACCGGAGCGTGCGGTCGGCCGCCCCGGAGCGCCTCAGGACTCCCCGCCGATCAGCCGCACCTCGCGCTGCGGGACAGGCATGACGACGCCGCGGGCACGGAACGCCGCGAGCACTGCGGTGTAGACCTCACCGCAGGCCTGCGCCTGATCCTGGACCGGCACCCAGGGACGCACCGCAATCAGCAGCGCGGAATCGCCGAACTGCACCGGCTGCACCACCGCCGCCGGGTCGGTGAGGACGCGTGGGTTGGCCGCGAGCACTTCGCCGATTGCCGCCAGCGCCACCTTGAGATCGGTGTCGTAGGCGACCGCGACCGTGACGTCGAGCTGACGGATGCGGCCGTAGTTGTGGAGGATCTCGCCGACGATCTTGCGGTTGGGAATCACCACCTGCGAGCGGTCCGCGTGGGTGAGCGTGGTGCTGAAGAGTGTGATGCTCTGCACCGCACCCTCGACGCCCGCGATCGCAATGTATTCGCCGACGCGGAACGGCTTGGCGAAGATGATCGACAGGCCGGCGACCAGGTTGCTGAGCACGCCCTGGGTGGCGAGTGCGACGCCCGCTCCCGCCACTCCGAGGCCGGCGATCAGCGGCAGCAGCTCCACGCCGAGGTTCTCGAGCGCCATGATCGCGAACAGCGCGATGCACGCGGCCCAGACGATGCGGCCGAAGAGCAGCAGCAGGGGCGGCTCGAGGTCGCGGCGGCTGAGCATGCGGGTGAACCAGCCGCTCGCCCACCGGCCGACGAAGAATCCGGCCACCAGGATCAGTATCGCGGTGGCGAGCCGCGGGCCGAAGCGGATGGCGAGATCGAGGACGGTGTCCCTGGCGTGGCTGAGCGATGCGGCCTGCTCGTTCATCGGCGCGCACTCCCCTCGCCGGACGCGGGGCTCGCCGCCTTCAGCGCACGCCTTCGGCCCACGCCACCGGGCTCGGGCCCTCCGGACCGCTCGCCACGATGTGCGCCGCCGGGCCTTGCGGGGCGCCCGCCCGTTCCTGCGCCGGTGCGGCCACCGTGCGCAGCAGCAGCCGGGCGAGTCCGTACACCGCGTCGATGTGCGGCGTGTGCGTTCGCGTCAGGTGTCCGAGCTCGACCACCGAGCCGACCAGCGCCTCGAGCTCCGGCGCCCGGCCGGCTTCGACGTCCTGGAGCATCGAAGTCTTGTGCTGGCCGACGCGTTCGGCGCCGGCAATCCGCTGTTCGAGGCCGACGCGGAAACGCACGCCGAGCTTCTCGGCGATGGTCTGCGCCTCGGTCATCATCGCCGCCGCCAGCGCCCGCGTCGGGGCGAACTGGCAGATATCGGCGAGCGTGGCGCGGGTGAGCGCGCTGATGGGATTGAAGGTGAGGTTGCCCCAGAGCTTGAGCCAGATTTCCGCGCGAATGTCCTCGAGCACCGGCGCCTTGAACCCGGCGCGGGTGAAGCACTCCGAGATGCGCAGCACGCGCTCGCTGCGGCTGCCGTCGAGCTCGCCGACCGGAAAGCGGGTACCCTCGATGTGACGCACGATGCCGGGCGCGACGAGCTCCGCGGCCGGATACACGACACAGCCGATCACGCGCTCCGCGGGGATCATGCGGGCAATGAGGCCGTGCGGGTCGACGCTGCGCACCGTGCTGCCGGCGAGCTCGCCGCCATGGCGGTGGAAGTACCAGTAGGGGATGCCGTTCTGCATCGTGACCACCGCGGTGGCCGGGCCGCAGAGCCGCGGCACCTCGACGGCGATCGCCTCGAGCTGGTGGGCCTTCACGGCGAGAATCACCAGATCGTGCACGCCGGCGGACCGGTAGTCGTGGGTGGCGGCCACCTCCGGCAGATGCTGCTCGGGACCGTCGCTCGCAATCAGCCGCAGACCGCGGTGGCGCAGCGCCTCGAGGTTTGCCCCGCGAACGATGAAGGTGACCCGCTCACCGGCGAGCGCGAGTTTCGCGCCCACGTAGCCGCCGATGGCACCGCAACCGACGATGGCGATTTTCATGGCTTGCACGCCCCCTTGCGTGCGGCGCCAGGATTGTGGGAGACGGCGCCGGCGAAGGCGCGCGCCGCGGCCGGCGCGGTCAGCCGCCCGCGCGTTCCGACTGCCGACGATAGCGATCCCGGGCGGAATGCACCAGATCCCGCAGGAACGCCTTTTCGTACACCCGCAGGAGGTGCGACTGGCTGCGCTCGACGTAGGCGCCGACCACGTCCT
>DASSQU010000137.1:0-4858 GCA_035702325.1 Steroidobacteraceae bacterium | reverse complement strand
GCCTGCGGGCACGCGCCCGGGGCGCTACGCGCCGCCCGCCGCCGCGTCCAGCCGCGCGGCATATCTCGGCGCGGTGCGCCGCACGCAGGAGTACATCGCCGCCGGGGACGTCTACCAGCTGGTGCTCTCGGCGCGCTTCTCCGGGCGGCACGAGCTCGATCCCTTCCAGGCGTACCGGGCGCTGCGCCTCATCAATCCCTCTCCTTATATGTACTACTGCGCCTTCGGGGAGCTCGCGGTAGTCGGCTCCTCTCCGGAGGCGCTGGTGAAGCTGAGCGGCGGGCACGCGCAGCTGCGCCCCATCGCCGGCACCCGCCCGCGCTCGTCCGATGCCGCCCTCGATGCGGCGCGCGAGGTGGAGCTGCGTGCCGATCCCAAGGAGAACGCCGAGCACGTGATGCTCGTCGACCTCGCCCGCAACGACCTCGGACGGGTCGCCCGCGCCGGCAGCGTCGCGGTCGATCCCTATCGTTCCATCGAGCGCTACAGCCACGTCATGCACATGGTGAGCGGCGTGCACGGCGAGCTCGCCGCCGGGCGCGACGCCTTCGACCTGTTCGCGGCGGCCTTCCCGGCCGGTACGCTGGTCGGGGCGCCCAAGGTGCGCGCCATGCAGATCATCGACGAGCTCGAGCCCGTGGGCCGCGGCCTCTACGGCGGCACGGTCGGCTACTTCGGCGCCCGCGGCGACATGGATCACGCGATCACCATTCGCACGCTGGTGTTCAGCGGCGACGAGTACAGTTACCAGGCGGGCGCCGGCATCGTCGCCGACAGCGTGCCGGAGCGCGAGCACGAGGAGGTGCTCGCCAAGAGCGCCGCCATGGTGCGCTCGCTCGAGCTCGCCGGGGAGGGGCTGTGAAGCCGCGGCTGCTGCTGATCGACAACTACGACTCCTTCACCTACAACCTGGTGCAGGCGTTTCTGGTGCTCGGCGCCGAGGTCGAGGTATACCGCAACGACGCGCTCACGCCGCAGGCGGCGCTCGCGCTCGCGCCTACCCACCTGTGCATCTCCCCAGGGCCCGGCACGCCGTACGACGCGGGGGTGTCCATGGAGATGATCCGTGCCTTCGCTGGCCGCGTTCCGGTACTCGGCGTCTGTCTCGGGCACCAGTCGATCGTCGAGGTGTTCGGCGGCCGGGTGGTGCGCGCCGGGCGGCTCATGCACGGCAAGACCTCGCTGGTGCGTCACGACGGACGCACGGTGTTCACGGCGCTCCCTCAGCCCTGCGAGGTCGGCCGGTACCACTCCCTCATCGCCTCCCCCGGCACGCTGCCGGCTGTGCTCGAGGTGAGCGCGCGCACGGATGAGGGCGAGATCATGGGCGTGCGGCACCGCTCGCTCACGGTCGAGGGCGTGCAGTTCCATCCCGAGAGCATCCTGACGCCGCAGGGACCGAAGCTGCTCGGCAACTTCCTCGCCTGCTCGTCCGGCGAGCGCGCCGCGGCGGCAGGAGGCTGAGGCGTGGCGAGCCCGCGCGAGTTCCTGCAACGGCTGCTCGAGAGGCGCGATCTCTCGGCGGCCGAAGCCGAGGAGCTGCTCGCGCAGCTCACCGACGAGCAGCTTCCGCCCGCCATGGCCGGCGCGCTGCTGGCGGCGCTTTCCGCCAAGGGGGTGGTGGCCGACGAGGTGCGCGGCTTAGCGCGCGCCATGCGCCGCCTGGCGCGCCGCCCGGACCTTCCTGCAGACCTGCCCGCCATCGACATCGTGGGCACGGGCGGGGACGCCTCCGGCAGCTTCAACATCTCGACCGGAACGGCGCTGCTCACCGCAGCCTGCGGCGTGCCGGTCGTCAAGCACGGCAACCGCTCGGTCTCGAGCCGCTGCGGCAGCGCCGACGTGCTGGAAGCGCTCGGGCTCGCGATCCCGCTCGATGAGCGCGCGGCGGGCGAATGCCTGGCCGCGACGCGCTTCACGTATCTCTTCGCGCCGCACTATCACCCGGCGACCGCGCGCGTCGCGCCGGTGCGCGCCGCGCTCGGCGTGCGCACCGTGTTCAACATCCTCGGTCCCCTGGTGAATCCCGCGCAGCCCCCTTACCACCTGGTCGGTGCCTTCAGCCTCGAGGTGTCCCGCCTGATGGCCGACAGCTTCGCGGGACTGCCGATCGAGCGCACCTTCGTGGTGCACGGCGCGGGCGGCTGGGACGAGCCGACCCCGATAGGGCCCTTCACGGTGTTCGACGTGCGCCCGGGGCGCGTGACGGTGGGGGTGCGCGCGCCGGCGGACTACGGCCTTGCAAGCTGTGCGCCGGCCGATCTCGCCGGCGGCGACGCCGCGCACAACGCCCGGGCGCTCGGCGCGGTGCTAACCGGCGAGGACCGCGGCGCGCACCGCGACTGCCTGCTGCTCGGCGCCGCCCTCGCCCTCGAGGTGGTGGGCGCGACGAGCGACCCGCGCGCCGGCGTCGCGCGCGCGGCCGAGGCGATCGACAGCGGCGCGGCCGCGCGGCTCCTCGAGGCGCTGCCGGGCAGGCGCCGGTGAGCGCCTTCCTCGCGCAGATGGCGGCTGGCAGCCGCGCCCGGCTCGACGCCGCACGCTCGCGGCGCCCGCTCGCGGCGCTCGAAGCCGAAGCGCGCCGCTGCCCGCCGCCGCCGCCGCTGCGTCTCGATGCTTCCGGCTTCGATCTCATCGCGGAGCTCAAGCTCCGCTCGCCCGCCGCCGGGGCCCTCGCCGGGAGCGGTGCGGACCTCGCCGCGCGGGTCGGTGTCTACGCGCGGGCCGGCGCCGCCGCCGTCTCGGTGCTCACCGAGCCGAGCCGCTTCGACGGCTCGCTCGGGCATCTGACCGAAGCCGCCGGCGTGCTCGCGCCGCTCGCGGTGCCGGCGATGCGCAAGGATTTTCTCGTCGATCCCTACCAGGTGTTCGAGGCGCGCGCGGCGGGCGCGGGCGGCGTGCTCGTCATCCTGCGCCTGCTGCCGCCCGAGGACACCGCGGCCCTCCTCGAGTGCGCCGCTTCGCTCGGCCTGTTCGTGCTGCTCGAGGCCTTCGACGCGCGCGACGTCGAGCTGATGCACCGGCTGGTCGGCGCGCACCGCGGCGCGAATCAGCTTCTTGCGGGCCTCAACTGCCGCGACCTCGCGACGCTCGAGGTCGCACCCGGGCGCCTCACGGAGCTGGCCCCGCTCCTGCCCGCCGAGCTCCCGCGGGTGGCCGAGAGCGGCGTCGCCTCGGAGGCGGATGCGCGCGCGGTGGCGGAAGCGGGTTATGCGCTGGCGCTCGTCGGCAGCGCGCTGATGCGCGGCGGGGACCCCGGGGGGCTCGCCGCCGCGCTGCTCGCGGCGGGGCGGGCGGCGAGCCGGGGACACTAGATCATGTGGATCAAGATCTGCGGCATGACGACGCCGGATGCGATCGCGGCGGCGCTCGAGGCCGAGGTCGATGCGCTCGGTTTCGTGTTCGCCGCTTCGCCCCGGCGCCTCACGCCCGGGGCGGCGGCGCAACTCGCCCGCCACGCGCGCACCCGGGTACCGTGCGTCGCGGTGACGCGCCACCCCGCCCAGCGGGACATCGACGAGATCCTGCGCGTCTTCGGGCCCGACATCCTGCAGAGCGATGCGGCGGATCTCGCGCAGCTGCGTCTGCCGGCATCGCTCGCGCGGCTGCCGGTGGTGCGCGCCGGAGAACGCCCACCCGCGAGCCTGCCCGGGCGGCTGCTGTTCGAGGGGCCGGCTTCGGGCAGCGGCGTCCCGAGCGACTGGGCCGCGGCGCGGCGTCTCGCAGCGGCGACCGAGGTGGTGCTCGCCGGAGGACTCAACGCCGGCAACGTGGCGGCGGCGATCGCCGCGGTGTGCCCCTTCGGGGTGGACGTTTCGAGCGGGGTCGAGGAGCGCCCGGGCGTCAAGAGTCCGCTCGCGATCCTGAATTTCGTGGCGGCCGTGCGCGCGCTCGAGGGCGCGGCGGCCAGCGAGGATTCCCCATGAATGCACCCGCATCGCTGCCCGACGCACCACGCCTGCTCGCCGAGCTGATCGCCGGCCGCCTGCCGGATGAGCGCGGGCGCTTCGGCCCCTTCGGCGGACGCTACGTTCCCGAGACGCTCATTCCCGCACTCGAACGGCTCGAGCGCGGCGTGCGCGAGCATCTGCACGCAGCCGACTTCCAGCGCGAGCTCGCCGGGGAGCTCACTTCCTGGGTGGGCCGCCCCACCGCGCTCACTTTCGCCGCGCGGCTGTCCGCGCGCTGGGGGGCGGGGGTGTGGCTCAAGCGCGAGGATCTGGCGCACACCGGCGCGCACAAGATCAACAACGCCACCGGCCAGGCGCTGCTCGCGCGGCGGCTCGGCGCCAAGCGCGTGGTCGCCGAGACCGGCGCGGGCCAGCACGGCGTGGCGAGCGCCGCGGCGTGCGCGCGGCTCGGGTTGCCGTGCACGGTGTACATGGGCGAAGTCGACATGGAGCGCCAGGCGCCGAACGTCGGACGCATGCGCCTGCTCGGCGCGCGGGTCGTGCCCGTGACGGGCGGCGACCGCACGCTTCGCGCGGCGATCGACGAGGCGCTGCGCGACTGGGTGTCCGATCCCCTCGACACCTACTACCTGCTCGGCTCGGTGGTCGGCCCGCACCCCTATCCCTACCTGGTGCGGGAGCTCCAGGCGGTGATCGGCCGCGAGGCCCGCGCGCAGTTCCTCACCGCGACCGGCGCGCTCCCCGATGCGGTCATCGCCTGCGTCGGCGGCGGCTCGAACTCGATCGGCGCCTTTCATGCCTTCATCGCCGACTCCGCGGTCGAGATCATCGGGATCGAGGCCGGCGGGCGCGGCGCGGCGCTCGGGGAGAATGCGGCCACCATCGCCCACGGGAGGCCGGGCGTGCTGCACGGCGCGTGCTCGTTGCTGCTGCAGGATGAGGACGGG
>DASSQU010000136.1:0-2808 GCA_035702325.1 Steroidobacteraceae bacterium | reverse complement strand
AGCTCGCCCAGGTGGCAGATCACCGAGCTCGCCTGGTAGCCGATCTCGCCCGAACGCACAGCCTGGGCCAGGCGCGGCATCTTCTCCAGCTGCTCGGCGACACAGAGCCGGTCCGCTGCCGAGCTCCCGGAGAGCCGGCAGACATCGGCCACCCATCCACAGGGCGTGGCACCGGCCACCAGGTGATCACCCCGGCCAACCCCATCGCGCACGGATAGACACTGCAGGGCCTGCAGACGATCGATCGCAGCGCTCAGCTCGCGAGGATCGACAGCTTCGGGAAAAGACTCCAGCTCAGCGATCGCGGCAAGGAGCCTTTCCACGCTCCAATACTACAAACAGATGTACGAATAGTCCAGCAAATCCCTGTAAATTTACATTGCGCCCTTGCCGTCCAAGCGCCCAATGCCACCCCTTCACAGTCCGTCCCTCGTATAGCCCTCAAACCAGGCCTGAAAAGCAAAAAGCGTCCAGAGCTGCTTGCGGTTGTCACGCCGCCCGGCAAGGTGATCAGCAACCAATGCTTCAACCACAGAGGAATCGAAGAACCCCTCCCTCCTCACCCTCTCCGCCGACAGCACATCCAGCAGCTGCTCTCGCAGCGGCCCCCGAAACCACTCCGCGACCGGAATCCCAAACCCCTTCTTGCGCCGCGCCAGCACCCGCGCCGGCAGCACCCCCCGCAGCGCGCGCCGGAGCAGGTACTTCGACCGCCCTCCCCTCAACTTCATCCCCAGCGGCAGCGACGTCGCGTACTCCACCAGGTCGTTGTTGAGCAGCGGCACCCGCGCCTCCAGCGACGCCATCATCGACGCCCGGTCGAGCTTCACGAGGATGTCCCCCTCCAGGTACCCGCGCATGTCGAGCATCAGCGCCTCGTTCACCGGATCACCACGCGCCTCGTCGGCCTCCGCCTCCGCTTCGACATCACCGCCCAACAGCGCCGCCCGCTCTTCGGGCGCAAACGACCCCATCCACCTCTGGTGCCGCTCCGCCACCGGATACCCAGCCCCGCCGACAAACCTCTTCGCCCGGAAGTCGAACGAAAGGTTCTCCCGCGACACCGGCAGCCGCCTCACCAGCGGCTCGACCACGCCCCGCCGGATCAAGGCCGGCGTCCGCATGTAGTACGACGCGAGCTTGTGCGCCTGCAGCGTCGGGTAGCCGGCGAACAGCTCGTCCCCGCCGTCCCCGCCCAGCGCCACCTTGACGTGCTGCCGCGTGAAGGCCGACAGCAGGTACGTGGGGATGACCGACGCGTCCCCCAGCGGCTCATCCAGCAGCGAGGACAGCCGCGGGATCAAACCCAGCATCATCGAAGGGTCGAGCGTCAGCTCGTGGTGCTCGGTGCCCAGATGCCTCGCCACGAGCCGCGCGTACGACGACTCGTCGAAGGACCCCTCGGCAAACCCCACCGAGAACGTCTTCACGTCGCGGCCGAGCGACGTCATTATCGCCGCCACCGCGCTCGAGTCGATCCCGCCCGACAGGAACACCCCGAGCGGCACATCGCTGATCAGCTCCCTGCGCACCGACTCGCGCAGCACCTCGAGCAACCGCCCTGACTCGACCTGATCGTCGCGCGCGCCCCCGTCGGTGTTCAGCTGCGGGTCCCAGTAGTGGCCGGCTACCGCGCGACGCTCCGCGACGGTGCACACGAGCGTGCCCGCCGGCGGCAGCTTGAAGACCTTGCGCACGATCGTGCCCGGCGGGGGAACGTACTCGCGCGCGAGGTAGTCGTCGAGCGCCTGCGGATTGACGCCGCGGCGCAGGTTCGGTTCGCGCAGCAGGGCCTTCAGCTCGGAGGCGAAAACCAGCCGCGGCCCGTCCCACGCCCAGTACAGCGGCTTGATGCCCATGCGATCGCGGGCGAGGAACAGCACCCGGGTGCGGCGGTCGTAGACCGCGAACGCGAACATGCCGTTGAGGCGCGTGACCATCGACTGGCCCCACTCCTCGTAGGCGTGGACCAGGACCTCGGTGTCTGAGCGCGTGGCGAAGACGTGGCCGCGCGCCGCCAGCTCGTCGCGCAGCTCCAGGTGGTTGTAGATCTCACCGTTCTGCACCACCCACGCGGTGCCGTCCTCGTTCGTGATGGGCTGGTGCCCACCCTCGACGTCGATGATCGACAGCCGCCGCACGCCCAACGTGACGCCGTCGACCTGCGCCGTGCCCTCGTCGTCCGGGCCGCGGTGCACCATCGCCGCGCACATCCGCGCGACCAGCTCTCGCCCGGCGGCAGGGTCGCCGCCCGCGACGCCGCAGATGCCGCACACCTAGCGCGTCCGGACGGCTTGTCTCCCGTCGGTGACTGCGTGCTGATGGTGCGGCGAGCGCTCGATGACCTCACGCACGACGTAGGTCGGCTTCTGCTGCGACTCGTGGTACGTGCGGATCGAGAGCTCGGCAAGCAGGCCCATGAGGATGCACTGCATGCCGACGATGAAGAGCACGACCGAGAGAAGCAGCAGCGGATTGTCGTGCGCGTACACGTAAGGGGGCAGGATCTTCTGCGCGATCACGACGAGGGCCAGGACGAGGGCGACCGCCCACATCGCGAACGCGGTGAACCCGAAGAAGTACATCGGCTTCGTCGAGTAGCTGCCCAGCAGCTTGACGGTGATGAGGTCCAGCGCCACCCTCGACGTGCGCGAGAGCGAGTATTTCGAGCGGCCGTACGTGCGCGGCCGGTGGTTCACCGGGATCTCGGTGATCCGCGCGCCTATGACCGCCGAGTACACCGGGATGAACCGGTGCATCTCGCCGTAGAGCTTCACTCCCTCGATCACCTCGCGGCGGTAGGCCTTC
>DASSQU010000135.1:0-3880 GCA_035702325.1 Steroidobacteraceae bacterium | reverse complement strand
GTCGAGCGGCTCACCGAGGCGCTCGCCGCGGAGCTGCGCGATCGCAACGTCACCGTGAATGCGATCCTGCCGGGAACCATCGACACGCCCGCCAATCGCGCCGCCATGCCCGATGCGGACGTCACGCGCTGGGTGGCCCCGGAAGCGCTGGCCGACGTCGTGGTGTTTCTCGCCTCGGAGGCGGCGCGCGCCGTGAACGGGGCGGCAATCCGCGTATTCGGGCGCGGCTGAGACTCATGCGCCCGGGCGCGCCAGCTCCGGGGCGAGGAGAGGCGGGGAGGGACTACCCGCGACGGCGCCGAAGCGGCGCCCGGCGATCCAGTCGCCGGTCGCCCGCTCGATCTCGGCGCGCGTGCGGGCCACGAAATTCCACCACAGCAGAATCTCCTCCGCGAACGGCACGCCGCCGATCAGCAGCAGCCGCACCGCCGACTCGCAGCGCACGGCGAGCTCGCGCCGGCCGCTGCCGAGGTAGAGCAGAGTGCCGGGCGCGAGCGCCTCGCCTTCGATGCCCGCGCGGCCGCTCAGGGTGAGCGCAGCGTGCTCGAAGGCGGGCTCGAGCGGCAAAGCGAGCGAAGCGGGACTCTCGGCCGTGAGGTCCAGGCCGACGAGCGGGGAGAAGACCTCGGCGGGCGAGGTGCCGCCGAGCGCGCTCCCGGCGAGCACCCGCACGCCGAAGCCGCCGGCCTCGATCAGCGGCAACTCGGGGTAGTTGCGGAAGGCGGGCGCGCGCTGGCGCTCGGCGTCGGGCAGCGCGATCCACAGCTGCGCCGCGTGCAGCCGCCCGGCGCGCCCCGGCGCCGAGTCCTCCGCGTGGGCGATGCCGCGGCCGGCGGTCATGAGGTTCACCTGGCCCGGCGTGATCAGCTGCTCGTTGCCGAGGCTGTCGCGGTGCACGACCTCGCCCTCGATCATCCAGGTGAAGGTCTGCAGCCCGATGTGCGGATGCGGCCCGACACGCAGCCCGCCGCCCGCGGCGTAATCGAGCGGCCCGGCGTGATCGAGGAAGCACCAGGCGCCGACCGTGCGGCGGCGCTTATGGGGCAGGGCGCGGCGGATCACGAGCCCGCCGCCGATTTCGGCGCTGCGTGCCTCGAGGCGCTCGGTGACCCGCTGTGAACTGTGGTTCACAGGAGCGCGCTCACGATGCGCACTTCGCCGGTGAGCAGCCGGTGGATCGGGCACTTGTTCGCGATCTCCAGCAGCCGTTCGCGTTGCCCGGCAGTGAGGTCCCCGCGCAGGGTGATGCGCCGCCGGATCTCGTTGCCGCCGGCGCCGGGTGCTCCCGCGGGATTCAGCTCGAGTTGCACCTCGACCCCGAGCAGCGGCCAGCTCTTGCGCCCCGCATACATGCGCAGCGTGATCGCGGTGCAGGCACCGAGGCTGCCGAGCAGCAGCCGCTCGGGCGTCGGCCCCTCGTTCGCGCCCCCGGCCTCGCGCGGCTCGTCGGCGACCCAGCGGTGGCCGAGGTCGTCGGTGAGCGCGACGGCGTAGGGCGTTGCGCCGATGACTGCGGTGACGCTCGGGATGCCGCTCATGGTGCGCGCTCCTGCTTTCCCACCAGCGACTCGATGCGCCGGTCCGGCGCGAGCCAGATGAGGGCGACGGTGACATAGAGCGCGATCGCGATCCAGGGGCGGATGAAGGCGAGCACCACGGCCGCGAGATAACACACGAGCGAGAGCTTGCCCTTGAGGTCATCGCCGAGCGCCACCGCGAGGCGCGACTGGCGGCCGTTGAGCGCGATGATCTGCTGCTGCAGCACGACGTAGCTCACGGCGGCGCACGCGAGCACCACGCCGTAGGCGGCGGTCGGCAGCGGGGCGAATCCCGCGTCGTCGATCCAGCGGATCACGAACGGGATCAGCGACAGCCAGAACAGCAGCGCGAGATTCGCCCACAACACCCGCCCGTTGACGCGTTCGGTGACGTGCAGCATGTGATGGTGGTTGTTCCAGAAGATGCCGACGTTCACGTAGCTCAGCAGGTAGGCGAGCAGCACCGGGACGTCGGCCTGCAGCGCCGCGAGGTCCCGCCCCTGGGGGACGCGGATGTCGAGCACCATGATGGTGATGATGATGGCGATCACCCCGTCGGTGAATGCCGCGAGGCGGGCGGTGCTCATGATGAAGACCTTGCTTGCGGTTTCATGCGTAACTCGCTGTGAAATCACGGACTTCTACACGCCACCGGGCCGCAGCGTGCAATCGCGCGCTGCCGCCAGCACCTCGGGCACGATGGCCGCGACGTCGGCGTCCCGGGTGCGGTGATTGACGAAGCAGGCGCGCAGCGCAAATTGCCCGCGGATGGTGGCGTTCGAGAGGTACACGCGCCCGCGGGCGATGATGCGCTGAAGGATCGCCGCGTTGAGCCCGTCGGCATCCCGTGCCGGACCGGCCGGCCGGTGGCGGAAGCACACGGCGCTCAGCTCGGGTGCGGCCAGCAGCTCGAGCTCCGGCGTCGTGGCAACGCCCGAGGCGAGCTGGCGCGCGTGCCCGAGATCGGCGCGGATCGCGGCGCGAAACGCCGCCAGCCCGTGATAGCGCAGCGACAGCCAGAGTTTCAGCGCGCGGAAACGCCGCGAGAGCTCGAGCGACTCCTCGAAGAAGGCGAAACCCTCCACGGGATCGGTGTTGAGCGAGCGGGCGTAATCGCCGCTGAACGAGAAGGCCGCGCGCGCCGCCTCGGGGCTGCGGTAGAGCAGCACACCGCAGTCGAGCGGCTGATAGAGCCACTTGTGCGCATCGAGCGAGAGCGAGTCGGCCTCGGGGAGGCCGTGGAACTTCTCCGGCACCGCGAGCGCGGCGAGCGCGCCGTAGGCACCGTCGACGTGCAGCCACAGACCGTGCTCGCGGCACACGGCGGCGATGTCCGCGAGCGGGTCGATGGCCCCCGTATTGACCGTGCCGGCGGTGGCCACCACCGCGAGCGGGGCGGCCCCCGCGCGTTCGTCGGCCGCGATCGCACGGCGCAGCTCCGCCACATCCATGCGCCAGTGCTCGTCGACCGCGACGCTGTGCAGGCTGGTGCGCCCGAGCCCGAGCAGCGCCAGCGCCTTCGGCGTCGACATGTGCACTTCGCTCGAGGCGTACACCACGCCCCGGCGTACCCCGTGCTCGTTGGCGGGGAGCGTCGCCTCGCGCGCCATCGCGAGTCCCATCAGATTGGCGGCCGAGCCCCCGCCGCACAGGCTGCCGCTGAATCCTTCGCAGCCGAGCGCCGCGGCGAGCGAGCGCACCACCTGCCGCTCGATGGTGACCGCCGCGGGCGCCGAGCGCCACGCGGTGACGTTCTGATTGAGAACGCTGGCGAGGAGGTCGGCGAGCGCCGCCACCGGCTCGCCCGAGCCGAGCACGTAGCCGTAAAAGCGCGGCGTCGGGGCGCGCGAGCAGGCGAGCACCTCATCGAGGGCATCGAGGGCGCGGGCTCCGAGCCCCTGCTCGGGCAGCGGTGCCGAGAAGGTCCGCGCCAGGGCGTCGCCCGAAACCTCGGGGAAGGCACGCGCCTCGCCGAGCCCGGCCAGGTAAGCGGCCGCGAGCGCCGTGACACGCGCGGCGAGCACGCGGAACTCATCGTTCGGCAGATCGAGTGCGCTCATGAGGTGAGCGATACTACACGGGCCGCTTACTTTATGATGGGACCCGCATGCTCGACCCCGCCGCCGGTTCGCTCCTCGTTGGCTGCTTTGCGCTGCTGTTCGCGAGCGCGGCGCTGCACAAGC
The DNA here is from genome assembly GCA_035702325.1 of Steroidobacteraceae bacterium. Taxonomy (GTDB): domain Bacteria; phylum Pseudomonadota; class Gammaproteobacteria; order Steroidobacterales; family Steroidobacteraceae; genus 13-2-20CM-66-19. The sequence goes on along the minus strand of DASSQU010000135.1, from coordinate 159 downwards.
TGCGCGCACCGGCGCGCTTCGCGGAGGTGTTGCGCGCCTACCGCATCGTGCCCGAGGGAGCGCTGCGCCTCGCGTGGCTGGTAGCCGTGGCGGAGCTCGGCGCCGCGGCCGGGCTGCTGTTCGCCACGCTGCGCCCGCCGGCCACGCTCGCCGGCGCGG
>DASSQU010000134.1:0-8169 GCA_035702325.1 Steroidobacteraceae bacterium | reverse complement strand
GATCACGTCGTGGCGCCAAATCCCTCGTGCGCGCGGGCGTACACGTGTACGCTTACGTCGCTCCTCGCCGCGACCACGCTTGGAGGGTTACAACTTAGTCAACTCCTCTCTAAGGTGCTTCCTTAAAATCTTCCCCACGTTCGATTTCGGCAGCTCCGTCCTGAAATACACGTGTTTGGGCACCTTGTAGCCGGCGAGTGACTGGCGGCAGTACTCGACCAAGTCTTTCTCGGTTAACGCCGGGTCCTTGCGAACCACGAACAGTGCCACTACCTCGCCGGAGTGCTCGTCGGCCTGGGCCACGGCCGCTGCTTCGAGAACACCGGGATGACTCGCAACTACGGCTTCGACCTCGTTCGGGTACACGTTGAAGCCCGAAACCAGGATCATGTCCTTCTTGCGGTCCTCGATGTACACGAAGCCGCGCTGGTCCATGCGGCCGACGTCGCCGGTGCGCAGCCAGCCGTCGGGCAGCATGACCTTGGCGGTCTCATCCGGGCGATGCCAGTACCCGCGCATCACCTGCGGTCCGCGTACGCAGATCTCGCCGATTTTGCCGAGCTCGAGATCCCGGCCGGAATCGTCCTTGATCGAAATCTCGGTCGAGGAGATCGGCAGTCCGATCGAGCCGTTGAAGTCTTCCGCCGGTGGGTTGATGCATGCGGCGGGGGAGGTCTCGGTGAGGCCCCAAGCCTGTGTGAGCAGCTTGCCGGTCACCTCTTTCCAGCGCTGCGCGACCGCGGCCTGGACCGCCATGCCGCCTCCGAGCGTGATCTTGAGCCCGCTGAAATCGAGCTCGGCGAACCCGGGCGCGTGCAGCATCGCATTGAAGAGCGTGTTGACGCCGCTGATGAAGTTGCAGGGGTAACGCTTCATGTCGGCGATCAGCGCCGGGACGTTGCGCGGGTTGATGATCAGAAGATTGCGCCAGCCGAGACGCAGGAACAGCATGCAGTTCGCCGTCAGCGCGAAGATGTGATAGAGGGGGATGGCCGTGAGCAGGGTGCCCGGGGCCTCCTGGTACAGGTCCCCGAGCCACGCCTGCGATTGCAGCACGTTGGTGCTGACGTTGCCGTGCGTCAGCATGGCGCCCTTGGCGATGCCGGTCGTGCCGCCCGTGTACTGCAGGAACGCCAGGTCATCGGGACCCACGTCCACCGGCGCGAGCTGCAGGCGCAGGCCCGCTGCCATCACGTCCTTGAAGGACAGCGCATCCGGGATGTGCCACCGCGGCACCTGCCGGCGCACCCGGCGCAAGACGAAGTTCGCGATCAGCGACTTGGGAAAGCGCAGGTAGTCGCCGACCGCGGTGATCAGCACGCGCTTGAGGCTGGTGTGTGGCAGAGCCTTCTCGACCACGTGGGCGAAGTTTTCCAGCACCACGATTACGCTGGCGCCGGCGTCGCGCAGCTGGTGCTCGAGTTCCGGTGGGGTGTAGAGCGGGTTCGTATTGACGACGGTCAGGCCGGCGCGCAGTGCGCCGAACAGCGCGATCGGGTACTGGAGCGTGTTCGGCAGCATGATGGCGATGCGATCGCCCTTGGCGCAGCCCGCGTGCTGCAGCCACGCGGCGAAGGCGCGCGTCAGGCGATCGAGCTGGCGGTAGGTGAGCTCGGCTCCCATCTGCACGTAGGCCACCCGCTCGCCATAGCGGGCGCAGGCCTGCTCGAGCAGCTCCTTGAGCGAGCGCAGCTGCGCCGGGTCGATTTCCGCCGGCACGTTCGGCGGATACGACTTCAGCCAGATCTTGTTCATCGGTGTCCCCCGGTCTGCGGATTCTTCTTCAGCAGCGGCTTGAGATACGGCCAGAGCGTCTCGAGAAGCGGTGCCTCCCCGCGGGCGTTCGGGTGCATTCCGTCGGGCTGCATCAGCACCGGATCGAGGGCCACCTTCTCCAGCAGAAAAGGCACCAGCGGCAGATGATATTGCTTTGCGAGTTCGGGGAACACGCGCGCGAACTCCTCCGTGTAGCGGGGCCCGTAGTTCGGCGGTATGCGAATGCCGACCAGCAGCACGCGCGCGCCCGCCGCCTGCGCGTCCTGCACCATGTGCGCCAGGTTCGCCCGCATGTCGGTGAGCGGCAGCGCCCGCAGCCCGTCGTTGGCGCCGAGCTCGAGGATCACGATGCCGGGACGCTGCAGCGCGAGCGCCCGCGGCAGCCGTGCGCGGCCCCCTTCGCTGGTCTCGCCGCTCACGCTGGCATTGACGACCCGGTATCCGTACCCTTCGCTCTCGAGTCGCTGCGCGAGCAATGCGACCCAACCCTGCTCCGGCGGAAGTCCGTATGCGGCGCTCAAGCTGTCCCCGAAGACGAGGATCGTACGCTCGGACGCCACCGCGTCCTGGAGCGCGATGAACAACAGACTGACGCCGAGCGCCAGGACCGGCGCCACTCTCGCTAGCGTTCTCAAGGCAGAAAACCTCTGCAAGCAGGTTAGCAGCCCCGAAGGTCCGCTGACCATCGTCGATCATGTGTCGCTCGAGATCGCGCGCGGCGAGTCGGTCGCGGTGGCAGGTCCCTCGGGTGCCGGCAAGTCAACTCTGCTCGCGCTGCTCGCCGGCCTCGACCTGCCGAGCGCCGGCCGCGTGCTGCTCGAGGGAATCGACCTGACGACTCTCGACGAGGACGGCCGCGCCCGGCTGCGCGCGCAGCGCGTGGGCTTCGTGTTCCAGTCCTTCCACCTGATCCCGGCGCTTACGGCGCTCGAGAACGTGATGTTGCCGCTCGAGCTCGCCGGCAGCGGCGTGGCGCGGTGCGCCGCCGCCGAGGCGCTCGCGCGTGTCGGACTGCAGGAGCGTACCGCGCACTATCCGCGGCAGCTCTCGGGCGGCGAGCAGCAGCGGGTGGCGATCGCACGCGCTTTCGTCACCCGCCCGGCGGTGCTGTTCGCCGACGAGCCGACCGGTAACCTCGACACGGCGACCGGCGCGCGGGTCGGGGAGTTGCTGTTCGAGCTGAACGCAGGCGCCGGCACGACGCTGGTTCTCGTGACCCACGATGCCGAGCTCGGCGGACGCTGCGGGCGGATGCTGCGCATGGAAGCCGGGCGCATCGTATGAAGACGCTGCGGATGGCGTTGCGGATGCTCGCGCGCGAGCGGCGCTCGGGCGAGCTCGGGGTGCTCGCGCTGGCACTCACCGTGGCGGTCGCGGCGCTGACCGGTGTCGGCTTCCTGGTGGGACGCATCGGCGCCGCGGTGGCGCTGCAGGCGAGCTCGGTGCTGGCGGCGGACATCCGCCTCGGCTCGCCGCGGCCGCTCAACGACGAGTATTTCGCCGAAGCCACCCGGCGCGGACTGCGCAGCGCGCGGAGCACGACGCTGCTCTCGGTGGTGTTCAACGGCGACGCCAGCCAGCTCGGCAACATCGACGCCGTGACCGCCGGCTATCCGCTGCGCGGACGGCTGCTGCTCGCCGCCGAGCCGTTCGCGCCCGGCGTGGCCGCCTCCGGCATCCCGGCGGCGGGCGAGGTGTGGCCGGCTTCGAGGCTGCTGGCCGCGGTGGGCGGCAAGGTCGGCTCGCACCTCTCGATCGGTGCTGCGACGCTGCTCGTGACCCGGGTGCTGATTTCGCGGCCCGATCAGGGCGGTACCTTCGCCGAGCTCGCGCCGAGCCTCATCATGAACGCCGCGGATCTGCCGGCGACGCGCCTCATCCAGCCCGGCAGCCGCGTGAGCTATCACGGCCTGTTCGCCGGGGACCGCCCGCAGATCGCTGCGTTCAAGGGCTGGCTGCTCGCGCACAAACGCCCGGGCGAGCGGCTGCGGGACGTGAGCGACGCGAGCCCGCAGGTGCGCAACGCCGTCGATCGTGCCGGCCGTTTTCTCAGTCTGGCGAGCCTGGTGAGCGTGCTGCTGTGCGCGATCGCGGTCGCGATGGCGGCGCGCCGCTACGTGCACCGCCACCTCGACACCGTGGCGCTGCTGAAGACCCTCGGCGCGACGCGCGCCTTCACGCTCGCCGTCGCGCTGCTGCAGCTGCTGGTGCTGGCGCTGCTCGCTTCTCTCGCCGGGTCCGCGCTCGGCTTTCTCGCCCAGGAGTGGCTGCTGCGCACCATCCGCGGACTGCTCGCGGTGACCGAGCTGCCGCCGCCGGGAATTGCGCCGCTCGCCCTCGGTTTCGCGACCGCTCTCGCGGTGCTGGCGGGCTTCGCGCTACCGCCGCTGCTGCAGCTCGCGCGCGTGCCGGCGCTGCGGGTACTGCGGCGCGACGTCGGGCCGCCGCCGCCACTCGTGCTGTTCGCCTTCGGGCCAGCGATCGCGGTGGTGCTCGCGCTGCTTTATTCGGTGGTGCTGAACGGCCGGTTGTTCCTCTACCTCGCGGTGGGGCTCGCCGTCTTCCTCGCGGTGCTGGGACTGGCCGGCGGCGGGCTCGTCTGGCTCGCCGGGCGGCTGCGCGGGCGCGTCGGGGTGGCGTGGCGCTACGGCGTGGCGAACCTGAGCCGCCGCCGCATCGAGAGCGTCGTGCAGCTGGTCGCCTTCGGCACCGGAATCATGGTGCTGCTGCTGCTCGGCATCATCCGCACCGACCTCGCGAGCGACTGGCACCGCACGCTCCCCCCGGACCTGCCCAATTACTTCTTCGTCAACATTCCGCCGGGCGAGCGCGATGAGTTTATCCGCTTCGTGCAGGCCGAGGGCGCGCGCACCACGCGGGTGCTGCCCATGATCCGCGGGCGACTCACCGCGATCAACGGCCGTCCGGTGGAGGAGGGGCGTGCGGGTCGCGAGCGCGGCGAGGAGAGCTTCGCAACGCGCGAGCAGAACCTCACCTGGGCGGCGCAGCTCGGGGCCGACAACCGGATCGTCGCCGGGCGCTGGTGGACGCGGGCGGACTACGGTGAGCCGCTGGTATCGCTCGCGACCGAGTTCCAGGAATCGCTCGGGGTGCAGGTAGGCGACCGCCTGAGCTTCGACATCGCGGGCGAAGCCCTCGAGGCGAGGGTGGCGAGCATCCGCAAGGTGAAGTGGGACACCTTCCAGCCGAATTTCTTCATCGTGTTCGCCCCCGGGGTGCTCGAGCGCTTCGCCGGCACCTACATGACGAGCGCCTACTTCACGCCGGGTACCGCGCGCACGCTCGCCGAGCTGGCGCATCGCTTCCCGAGCGTCTCGATCTTCGACATCGACGAGCTCCTCAACCAGGTGCGCTCGGTGCTCGACCGGGCGGCGTTTGCCGTGCAGAGCGTGTTCGTGTTCACGCTGTTCGCAGGCCTCAGCGTGCTCCTCGCAGCGGTGCAGTCGAGCCGCGACGAGCGGCGCTACGAGAGTGCGATGCTGCGCACACTGGGGGCGAGCCGCAGGGTGGTGCTGCAGGGCGTGCTGGCGGAGTTCGCCACACTCGGGACGCTCTCCGGGCTGCTGGCCGCGGCGGGCTCCGCCCTCGCGGCCTACCTCCTCACCACTCGGTGGCTCGAGCTGCGCTACACCTTCGATCTGACGCCGTGCGTCGTCGGGGTCGTCGGCGGCGCAGTGCTGGTGGCGGCCGGCGGCTGGCTCGCCACGCGCTCGGTCGTGAGCCAGCCGCCGCTCAGCACGCTGCGGGCCTGAGCGCCGGCGTCTCCTTCACGCGTACCTCGCCGCGGGCGGCGACCGCCGGGTCGAAGGTCCAGGTCACGGTACGTGTCCGCACGCTGCCCGCACGCGCGCTGCCCCGCAGGTGCGGAACGCGCCAGAAGAGCTGACTGCCCCGGCGCACCAGATGTCCACGCACGTGGTGAAGTCTGGGGAACCTGCGGCCGTCGCCGGCGCCGCCTGCATGGCCGGCAGGATATTCGGGCAGGAGCGGCGCGCGCACCTCGATGTGGTCGAGCAGCGGTGGCCTCCCCAGCCGCGTCCGCGACCTGTTGAGCCGATCTCTATCGACGTGCCGCGGCAGGCCTGAGCGGGTCGCCAGCAGCAGAAAGAACGCCAGCAGCAGCGGCACGTCGATAGAGATCGTGCCGAGCGCGTGCCGCAGCACTGCAGCGCTCTCCCGGGGCGCGAGTCCCGCCCGGGCGTAGTACTCCGACCAGCTGCGTTCGTAGCGAAAGCGAAAGCAGCGGCCGAGCACGTCGGCGCCGAGGTCGCGGTCGCCGTCGAACACCCGCACCGCCGGCCGCGGGTCGCAGTCGGGCGGGGCGGGGTCCTCGCCTTCGCCCGCGTCGAGATCGAAGTACGCCTCGACGCTGCTCGCCAGGACCTCGTCTGCGCGCGCGCCGCTCCAGAAGGTTCGCAGCGTGCCGCGCCGTCCATCGGGCGTGGCTCGCAGCAGTGCGCCGCGCCGTCCGGCCGGCAGCAGCAGCCTGTCGGCCGCAAAGCCGTAGCGCTCGAGCTCGCTGCGCCAAGGCTCGGTGCACCACTCGACCCACACGCGCTCCGCCGGCACATGCAACAGGTCGGTGCAGGAGAGCGTGCGTGCACCCCTGGAATACGCCAGCGCCGTGCACAGGCCGGTCAGATCGTCGGTGAGCACGAACCGCAGCGCGCACCCGGCCACCTCCCGGCTGCAGTCGGCGGCGTTGTTCAGCCGCGTCACGGCGCCGCTGCTGCAGTCGCCGACCAGAAACGGCGTGCGGTACTGGGCGATGCCATCGGCCAGCTTCATGCGGAGCGACCGTAGCAGCGCGCGGCGCGGCGCAGTGGAGCTTGTGACGAAGCAGCCTGCGTCCGTGAGCAGTGCCGGCGCCTGCGGGATGAGCGCCGGCCGGGCGTGCCGTCCCGGTGGCTGCGTGCGCGGTCAGCGTCCGCCGCGCTGATGCAGTCGCTGCGCCAGCGGCAGCACGCGCAGGATCGCGTCGCGGTAGGTAGGGGTTGAGCGCAGGCAGCGGCCGGAGCCGAGTGTGAACGCGAACGTGCCGCGGCCCACCGGTTCTGCGTAGGCGATGGCGTGCACGTTCACCAGCAGCGAACGCTCGATGCGCACGAAGCCCCGGCTGCGCAGCACGGCCGCGAGGCGCTTGACCGTGTCCCGGCTGATGTATTCGGCGTTCGCGGTGCGCAGGGTTACGTAGTTGCCGTTGGACTCGATGTACTCGATCTGCAGCGGATCGAGCGGGTACAGCCGGTGTCCACGCTCGCCGATCAGCAGCGCCGGTGTCGCAGCGTCCGCGCCGCCTGCCGGCTCGCCGGGCTGCAGCAGCGCCGGCGGCGGGCGCGGGCGGTCGCCGGTTCGCACCCGGCGCGCGCGCGCCCGCTCCATCGATCGGGCAAAGCGCTCCGCGCTCACCGGCTTGAGCAGACAGTCGATCGCACCGGCGGCCAGAGCATTGGCCGCATCCGCAGCGCGCGAGCTCACGACGATGCCCAGGGGTCCGTGCTCGTTGCTCGCGGCACGCAGCACGTCGAAGCCGCTCATGTCCGGCAGCTGTGCGTCGACCAGCATCACGTCGGGACGCAGCTCACCGGCCGCGCGGATCGCCGCGAGCCCCGAGTCCGCTTCGCCGACCACCTGCAGATCGTTGCTGCCGATGCAGAGCTCGGTGAGCGAAGCGCGCGCCAGCGGCTCGTCATCGACGATCAGCAGCTTGATGAGCGCCTCCGGGCTGCGATGGCCCGGCGCGCCGCGCCGCTCATCGTCGGCGCGAAAGCTGGCGGGAAAGTACACCGGATTCATGGCCCTGGGGGGAACTCGCCGATCCATCAGCCTTGCAAGAAGGTTATGTCGGCGGTCCGGGCGAAAGCCAGCGGTTTTCCGCCGCGACAGTCTCGTTCTGGCGCAGGCGCAGTTCGCTTGACCGCAGACCGAACTGATCGACGCGGCGCGGAAACCGACGATTCCCGTTGCCGTTGCGAGCGCCGGCCGGGGTAATTTACCCGCTGCGCGTATGTTCCCGCGGACGTTCTGTGACGAGTGCGTTCATTGCGGGGACGAAGCCGGCATTTGCGGCGACGAAGTTCTGGCGCCGGAGTGATGAGCCGTCAGGGCTCGCAGCCGGGAGTGCCGTCCGGGCGCGACCCGTGCGCCAGCGGTCACCGACAGCCGCCGGCGTGCCGCACCGACGTTCTGCACGGCAGTGCTCAGAACTTCGCCGTAAAGGCGAGGAACAGCTGCCGTCCGAACAGATCGTAGACATCGTTGGTGTTGGCCTGACCCCCCGGAACCAGGACGGTGTTGATGAGCGGCGGGTCCCTGTCGGTGACGTTGTTGACGCCCGCGCGGATCGTCAGGATCCTGCCCACGTACCAGGTG
>DASSQU010000133.1:0-3026 GCA_035702325.1 Steroidobacteraceae bacterium | reverse complement strand
GCCGGCCGGCCGGGCGGCACGCGTGCGCGCCCCACGCGGCACAGGTAGCGGTGCGCGGTTCCATGGAAGCCATAGCGCCGCACGCCGAAGTCTTCGTACCAGCGCCGCGGCACGGCGTAGCGCCAGCACGCCTCCGGCAGCTCGGCATAGTAGGCGGTGTCGAATACGCCGATGACCGGAGTGTCCGCACCTAGCCGTGCGCGCACCGCCGCGATGACCGAGCGCGCCGGCGGATTGTGCAGGGGAGCCAGCCCGTCGAGCCGGGCGAGCTCGTCGAGCTCGCGGGCGCCGAGCCGGGTGGTCGCGCGGAAGGCTTCGCCGCCGTGCACGATGCGGTGCACGGTCGCGGTCAGCCCGGTGAGCAGGCTCGTGCCGTGCGCAGCCGGCTCCCCGAGCCACGTGAGCACGAACTCGGCCGCCGCGGCGAGCGTGCGGATCGCGCCGGGCGTCTCCGCCGGCCGGCCGCCGGTCTCCAGGCGCAGCTCCCCCGACCCGTCGGCCGCGTCGACGAAGACCCCGGCGATCACGCGGCTCACGGGCCCGCTGCCGGCTACGTCCAGCAGATCGAACTTGAGCGAGGAGCTCCCCGCGTTGAAGACGAGCAGCCGCATCAGCGCGGCCTACCGGGCTGCAGCAGGCGGCGCAGTGTGTAGGCGCCGAGCAGCAGCGCGACGCTCACCAGGCCGAAGGCGAGCGACACGCGCTGCGCGGGGATGACGGACATGGCTGCGAGGATCGCCAGCATGGCGACGATGGCGAGGCCGGTGAGATAAGGGTATCCCCACATACGGATCCGCAGCCGCTCGGGCGCCTGGCTCTCGAGACGGCGCCGCAGCCGCAGCTCCGCCAGGGCGATCAGCAGGTAGACGAAGATGGCGACGGTCCCGTAGGAGTTGACGAGAAAGGCGAAGATGCCCTCGGGGGAGAGGTAGCTCATCGCGACGGTCAGGTAGCCGAAAGCCGTGCTGGCGAGGATTGCGGCCACCGGCACTCCGCGCGCATCGAGCCGCGCAATGCGCGCGGGGGCGTCGCGGTGCGCGGCGAGCGCCATCAGCATGCGCGACGATGCGAACAGGCCCGAGTTCAGTGCCGACAGCACCGCGGTCAGGATGACGATGCTCATCACGGTGGCCGCGGCCGGAATTCTCAGGACCTCCATGACGCTCACGTAGGGACGCGACATGCGCAGCGTGTCGTTCCACGGCACGATGGCGACCACCAGGAAGATCGAGCCGACGTAGAAGACCAGCACGCGCCAGATCACCGACTGGGTGGTCGCGGCGACGGCCTTCTCGGGCTCGGCGGACTCGGCCGCGGCGATGGTGACGATCTCGGCGCCGAAGTAGAAACCGGTCGCGGCGACAGCTCCGGTGAGCACCGGCACGATGCCGTTCGGCATGAAGCCGCCATGGGCGGTGAGATGCGGCACGCCGGCCTGCGCCCCGGGCCAGGCACCGAGGGCAAACAGCAGCCCGGCACAGAGAAAGGCCACGATCGCCGCCACCTTGATCGAGGCGAACCAGAACTCCGCCTCGCCGTAGGAGCGCACCGACAGGAGGTTGACGATAGTGAACACCGCCACGAGAGCGAGCGTGAATTGCCAGGGTGCGACTGCGGGCCACCAGGTGACGAGGATCCTCGCCCCCGCGACCGCCTCCAGCGCCACGACGATGACCCAGAAGTACCAGTACATCCAGCCGGTGAGAAAGCCGGCGAGCTCCCCGAGCGCCAGGCGGTTGTACTCGTAGAAGCCGCCGACGGCGGGGTAGGCGACCGCCATCTCGCCCAGCATGCGCATCACCAGGACGACCAGCGTGCCGGTGAGCGCGAAGGACACGACCGCCGCGGGACCGGCCGAGCCGATGACCACTCCGCTGCCGACGAACAGTCCCGCGCCGATCACCCCGCCGAGCGCGATCATGGACATGTGCCGCCGCTGCAGCGAGCGCCGCAGTCCGCCCGAGGAGAAGCCGTGCGTCGTCACGTTCGCGCTCGAGGACAGCGTCTCCGGCCGGTGCACGCCCGCGCGGGTCACACGAATTTCTGGTACTTCGCCAGATGCCGTACCGGCCTGGAGAGTGCGTCGCGGCGGAACGGATCGCCGAGCTCCTGGGTCACCATCATCTCCAGCACGCTGGTGCTGCCCTGTGCCTGCGCCGCGGCCGCAGCGCGCAGTGCGGGTCCGATGTCGGCGAGCCGCTCGACGGTCGTTCCTTCGCAGCCGAAGGCCTGCGCCACCCTCGCCCAGCTCGGGTTCTCGAGATTGACGCCCTGGTAGCGGCGCGCATAGAAGTCGACGTGGTTCTTCTTCTCCGCGCCCCACTGGCCGTTGTTGAAGACGATCACCGTCACGCCGATCTTCTCGCGCGCGCAGGTCAGCAGCTCGTTGAAGCTGATGCCCCAGGCGCCGTCGCCGACGTAGGCGAACGCCGGGCGCTCGGGAGCGGCGAGCTTCGCGCCGCAGATGACCGGAAAGGCGTAGCCGCAGTTGCCGAAGCTCATGGCCGCGAACATCGAGCGCGGCCGGTCGAAGCGCAGGTACGAGTTCGCGACCGAGCAGATGTTGCCGATGTCGGTGGACACCATGGCGTCCGCCGGCAGCGCCTTCTGCAGCGAGCGCAGCATCTCGCGCGGGTGCATGTAGCTGGAATTGGCCGCCACCTCGAGCGAGTAAGCGTCGCGCTCGTGCGTCCAGCTCGCCAGCTCCGCCTCCCAGTCCGACTTCTCGGCGGCGACGCGCGCCAGACGCTCGGCGCGGCTCGCGGCTGCCGCGAGCCGGCGGGCTTTCAGCCGCGCGAGCAGGGCGGCGGCGGCGGCACGCGCATCGGCGTGGATGCCGACCGAAATCGGCCGCACCAGCCCGAGCATGCGCGGGTCGGCGTCGATCTGGATGATCTGCGCCTGCTTCGGCCAGTAGTCGAGCCCGTACTGCGGCAGCGTGCCGAAGGGACCGAGGCGGGTGCCGAGCGCCAGCACCACGTCGGCGCGCGCCAGCAGCTTCATGGCGGCCTTCGAGCCCTGATAAC